>CAVGLF010000001.1:0-44298 GCA_963630045.1 Butyricicoccaceae bacterium
GTCGGGCGATCCTTGAGGCACGAAGTTTTCCTATAGCAGGAAAACTTCGTAAGGATACTGTACGCAGTCTCACGACAGGAAGGGCAGTACGGGCGTGGGCTCAAAGCGTAACAAAAAAGCTGAAATTTCTCCCTTGACAGGAAGAAATTTCAGCTTATGAAGATGCCCCGATAAAGGAGAAATTCAGTCAATGACGTCGATTACTGTGGCTTCGGTGTAATGAATCAGCTCCTCTGCAGAGAGGAATACCTGTGCCCCGCGCTGTCCTGCACTGACGGCGATTTCGTCGAAGAGGATGCAGGTCTCGTCGATGAAGGTCGGGTACTTTTTCTTCATGCCGATGGGCGAGCAGCCCCCGTGAATGTACCCCGTCGCGCCCAGAAGCTCCTTCTGCGGAAGCATCTCGATCTTCTTGTCCCCCGCGGCGGCTGCCGCCTTTTTCAGATTCAGCGTCGCATTCGACGGAATGCAGAAGACGAGGATGCCCTGCCGCTCGCCGCGAACGGTCAGCGTCTTGAAGACCTGCTCCGCGGGAAGCCCGACGGCGCGGGCGACGTCCTCGCCCGTCTGACGCGGGTCGGAGGCATCGTACTCAAACGCGCGGTAGGCGATGCCCGCCGCCTCCAGCAGACGCATGACGTTGGTTTTCAGCTTTTTTTCCATATGAATCGGCCTTCTTTTTACTCAGTCTTTCAGATGCATGTAGCGATCCGCTTCGTTCCACGGAATGACGAAGCCCGCGCCGTGTCCGCAGAAGACGGAGCTTGCGTCCTCCGTCGGATCGCGCATCGGATCGTAGCCCCGCGCGGCGATGTACGCCTCCGCATTCCGCATCGGCTCGTAGCCCGCCGCCTCCCGCTCGAAGGACGCCTGCCCCCGCGTCAGGGAGGCAAGCTCCCGCGTGAGTCCCAGCAGTGCGCGCTCCGAGGCGCGTCCCGAGATGCGCCAGAGTCCTCCGCGGCTCTCCTGCGAAAGCTCCCCCGCGCCTCTGCGGCGCAGCTCCGCCGAAACCCTGCCGCCCGATTCCGAAGGAACCTCCAGCACGAAGAAGGCGTACGGCTCCAGCAGGACGCTTTTCCCCTTCATGAGCCCCTGACGGATGGCGCGGCGGACGGCCTCGCGGAAGTCCCCGCCCTCGGTGTGCTCCTCATGCTTCGCGGCGGCTGTCAGCGTCACACGCACATCGGTCAGCTCCGAGCCCGTCAGCACGCCCCTCGGCACACGCTCCAGCACATGCTGCCGCACGAGATTCTGCCACTGCTGCGGCAGTACATCCGTATGGACGCGACTGCGGAAGGTGATGCCCTCGCCGCGGGGTGCGGGCTCCATGAGAAGATGCACCTCCGCATAATGCCGCAGAGGCTCGTAATGCCCGCGTCCGATGACGGGCTCCCCAAGCGTCTCGCGGCAGACGACATCCGGCCGGGAGAAGGACGCATGAATCCCCGCGCGGCGCAGGAGCCTGTGCTCCAGCACCTCCAGCCCGATCTCGCCCGAGACCTCGACCGAGACCTGCGCGATCGCCTCGTCCCACAGCACCCGCATCGAGGGTTCCTCGTCCGCCAGCAGCTCAAGCGTCTCCAGAAGCCTCTTCTGCGGAACGTCCGTCGTCACACGCGCGCAGAGCGCGGGCGAATAGTCCGGCAGCTCCGGCGCACGGAAGCCTCCGTAGGACTCGCCCGCGCGAAGCGGCAGCCCCGCCGCTGCGAAGAGCTCCCCCGCCTCAGCCTGCGCAATCGTGGTGTACTTCGCGCCGTCCGCACGCCGCAGCTCCGAGATCCTGCCGCCTCCCACGCCCGAGCGCACCTGCAGCGTGCCGGAGGCCGCGCGGCACAGGCAGAGCCGCTGTCCCCGGCTGTCGCGCACGACCTTGTAGCACAGCCCCGAGGGAACGCCCTCCTCCCCCGCCTGCAGAACGAAGCGAGGCTCCGAGAGCCGCTCCATGAGATACAGCAGCGCATCGCAGCCCGTGCCGTCGCGCGCCGAGCCCATGAGCACGGGCAGCACCCGTCTTTCGCGGAAAAGCCTCCGCGCCGACTCCAGACAGCGCTCCGGCGTCGCCCGATCGCACAGGAAGGCCTCCAGCAGGCCGTCGTCACGCAGCGACAGCGCATCGCGCAGCTCCTCGGGAAAGCCTCCCCGGGATACCTCCGAGGCAAAGCCCGTGAAGTCGACTGCCGTCCCCAGCTCGCACAGCTCCGCGAGAAGCTCCTCCCGCCCTCCGAAGGGCAGGTCGGTCTTGTTTGCGAAAATCACCGTGGGGATCCCGAGCCTTTCGAGAATCCGCGCCAGGCTGCGCGTATGTCCCTGAACGCCCGCGGGCGCCGCCACGACAAGCACGGCGCAGTCCGCCGCCGCAAGTGCCCGGACGGCCTCCGGCGTGAAATCCGCATGTCCGGGCGTGTCGATGAGCGCAAACTCCGTATCTCCGCAGGAAAAATGCGCCTCGGAGGAGTAGATGGTGATGCCGCGCGCCCGCTCCTCCTCGTCGACATCCAGATGGGTATCGCCTGCATCCACCGAGCCGCGCGTGCGGATGGCGCGGGTGCGGTAGAGCATATATTCGCCGAGCGTCGTCTTGCCCGCATCCACATGGGCCAGAATCGCCATGACGATCTTCTTCATATAAAGGGTAAATCCTTTCCCCGATTCTTCTGTAAGGTGCATAAGCGGGTACCGCCTCACCCCCCTGTTTCTCGGGAATCCTTCCACCCCCGATTTTTCCCCCGGGGAGTGGGACAGAGGGCAAAGAGAGCCGCCTGATTGCGCTTTGAATTTTAGCATATTTCCCGAAAATCCGCAAGCCCCCGCCCCTTTACACGGAGGGCGGTTCGGGTGTATACTGAAAAGCATGATGGGAACAGAATACGACTGCAGGAGGATTTCTACAATTTTTATGGATTACAGAGCAGAATATGAAAGATGGCTTGCCTCTCCCGTATTAAGCGATGCGGAGCGCGCGGAGCTTTGCGCCATTCGCGATGACGAGCAGGAGATCCGCGACCGCTTCTGGGCGCCGCTGTCCTTCGGCACGGCGGGACTGCGCGGCGTGCTGGGCATGGGCACCAACCGCATGAATCTCTATACCGTGCGTCAGGCGACTCAGGGACTGGCCGTGCTCATCGCGGGGCTGGGACAGGAGGCCTGCGAGCGCGGTGTCGCGGTCTGCTATGACTGCCGCCACATGAGCCGCGAATTTGCCCATGCCGCCGCCTGCGTCCTCGCCGCCGCGGGCATTCATGTGCTTCTGTTCGACGCCATGCGTCCCACGCCGGAGCTTTCCTTTGCCGTGCGGCACTATCACTGCATCGCCGGCGTAAACATCACCGCGTCCCACAACCCCAAGGAGTACAACGGCTACAAGGCCTACTGGGAGGACGGCGCTCAGCTGCCGCCGGCGGAGGCGGATGTCGTGTCCGCGCAGATCGCCCGTGTGGATGTCCTGACGGGCGCGCAGAGCATGGACTACGACCGCGCCGCGGAGGCGGGACTCATCCGGCTGCTCGGAGCGGAAACCGACGAGCTCTTCCTTTCGTGCGCCATGGCGCAGTCCGTGGCTCATGACGAGGTCGAGCGTGCGGCGGACGGCCTGCGCATCGTCTACACGCCCTTCCACGGAACGGGCTACAAGCTCGTGCCGGAGATCCTGCGCCGCATCGGCCTGAAGCATCTCCTGTGCGACCCCGTGCAGAGCATCCCCGACCCCGACTTCCACACCGTCAAAAGCCCGAATCCGCAGGATCCCGAGGGCTTTGCCGGAGCCATCGAGCTGGCGCGTGAAAACGACGTCGATCTGATTCTGGGCACCGATCCCGACGCCGACCGCATCGGCATCGTCGTGCGCGACCGCGCGGGGAGCTACAACGTGCTGACCGCCAATCAGACGGGCTCGCTGCTCATCGAGTTCCTCATCCGGGCGCGCCGCGAGCGCGGAACGCTGCCGGAGAATCCCGCCGTCATCAAGACGATCGTCACGACGGAGATGGCGCGTGCCGTGGCGGAGAAAAACGGAGTCTGCTGCGCGGACACCTTCACAGGCTTCAAATTCCTGGCGGGCAAGATCGCCGAGTTCGAGCGCACCGGCTCGCACAACTATCTCCTGGCGTTCGAGGAGAGCTACGGCTACCTCGTCGGCGACGGAGAGCGCGACAAGGATGCCGTGACGGCGGCGATGCTCATCGTCGAGATGGCGGCGTGGTACTACAATCGCGGCATGACCCTCTGCGAGGCCATGGAGGATCTCTACCGCCGCTACGGCTACTACATCGACGAGACGGTGAACCTCATCTTCCCCGGCGTGGACGGCCTTGCGCGCATGAAGCGCATCATGGACGGCCTGCGTGAAAATCCCCCGGCCGAGATCGCGGGTGTCCGGACGCTGACGCTGCGGGACTACCTGCCCGGGACGAAGACGCGGCTTTCGGACGGAGCCCTGCTGCCGCTCGATCCTTCGGGCTCCAATGTACTGGGCTTTGACATGGAGGACGGCACGGTCTTCCTCATCCGTCCCTCGGGCACCGAGCCGAAGATCCGCACCTATATCCTCGCGCACGGAGACGACCGCGCGGAATGCGCTGAACGTGTTGCGCGCTACGCAGCGTACGCCCGCGCCCTGCAGAACGCATAAGGCGGAGCCCCCCTCCTTTTTAAAAAAAGAGCGGGTGGGGAACAGCAAAGATAAAAAAAGAAAGGATACCAAGCATATGAAAATTCGTGTGGCGATCAACGGATACGGGAATCTCGGACGCGGTGTGCTCTCCGCGCTGTCCCTGTGCCCGGATATGGAGCCGGTCTGCGTATTCACGCGGCGCGACCCCGAATCCATCCGCGGACTCAGCATCCCGGTCGTAGCGGCCTCGGATGCCGCGCTCTGGGCGGATCGCGTGGATGTCTGCATCCTCTGCGGAGGCTCCGCGACGGATCTGCCCCAGCAGGGTCCCGTTTTCGCGCGTCTTTTCAACACCGTCGACAGCTTCGACACGCATGCGCGCATTCCGGAGTACTTTGCCTCCATGGATGCCGCGCTCCGCGCCTCCGGGCATGCGGGCATCATCTCCGTGGGCTGGGATCCCGGACTCTTCTCCGTCAACCGCATGATGAGCGATGCCATCCTGCCCGACGGCGTGGCCTACACCTTCTGGGGACGCGGAGTCAGCCAGGGACACTCCGACGCGATCCGCCGCATTCCCGGCGTACGCCGTGCCGTGCAGTACACCGTCCCGGTCGAGTCTGCGGTCGCGTCCGTGCGCTCGGGCGAATGCCCCGAGCTGTCCACGCGTGACAAGCACACCCGCGAGTGCTGGGTCGTCCTGGAGGACGGCGCGGACGCCGAGGCCGTGAAGAATGCCATCGTGACGATGCCCAACTACTTTTCCGACTACGACACGACGGTGCACTTCATCGACGAGGAAAGCTTCCTGCGCGACCACACCGGCATGCCGCACGGCGGCTTTGTCCAGCGCACGGGACGCTCCGCGGACGGATGCCGCCACATGATCGAGTACAGTCTGACGCTGGAGTCCAATCCCTCCTTCACGGGCAGCGTCCTCGCGGCGTACGCCCGGGCGATTGCGCGCATTGCGAAAAACGGCGGCGTCGGAGCGCGCACCGTCTTCGACATCGCACCGGCCGAGCTCTCCCCGAAGACCCCGGAGGAGCTCCGCGCGACGCTTCTGTAAGACCCTTTTTTTCACAGGCTGCATACCGTTCCATGAGCTGAGATTCCCCCCCTTTTTTGGGCAGGGGGGAATCTCAGTTTTTTGCTGTTTTTTCCGGAACTGCCGTGCAAGCTCATACCTTTTTGCGGGGGTCGGGTGTGCCCGAACCCCTTTTATTTTGCTTACGCGTTCCTCTCCTGCTCGAGACTGCCGTACTCCCGAAGGGGGGTATGGCCGAGAGGACCCCGGGCGGCGGGGCATCGCCGTGAAAAAAAGGGGGTCGGGGTACTCCCCGAACCCAAAGAAGCCCTTCCCCCGAATCACGGCAGTCCCCCGGGCGGCGGGGCATCGCCGCGAAAAAAGGGGGGTTCGGGGTACTCCCCGAACCCAACAGGAAGCCCTTCCCCCGAATCACGGCAGTCCCCGGGGCGGCGGGGCATCGCCGCGCGGAAAAAAGGGGGGTTCGGGGTACTCCCCGAACCCAAAATAAGCCCCCCCGAATCACGGCAGTCCCCCCGGGCGGCGGGGGAAAAAAGCATGAGGGACTCCCCTCAGAGTCCCTCATGCTCCTTTACGCGGAGACGGTTCAGCGCACGCGCCAGCATCGCCTGTGTTGACCGATACTCCTGCCGGCTGCGCTTCTGCAGCAGCTCCTCTCTGGCCGCATCGGCGGTGCGCTGCGCCCGGATGGCGTCGATGTCCTCGGGACGCTCGGCGGCATCGACAAGGACGAGCACGTCGTTGTCCTCCACCTTGATGAGACCTGCGGAAACCGCCGCCACGCGGCGCTCGTCGGTGCCCGTGCGGAAGGTCAGCATCCCCGGCACAAGCGCCGCAATCATGTTGCTGTGATGCGCCATCACGCCGTACTGCCCGCGCTCCGTGGGGACGATCAGCGAAACGCAGTCCCCTTCGTAGAAGACGCGGTCGGCGGCCAGGATGAAGAGTCGGAACGCCGTCATGCCTTTCCCTCCAGCCGTCTTGCGTTCTCAATGACCTCCTCGATGGGACCCGCGTTGTAGAACGCGGCCTCCGGGAAGTCGTCGAACTCGCCGTCCAGGATGCGGGCAAAGCCCCGCACCGTCTCCGAGCGCGGCACATAGCGTCCGGGCACTCCGTTGAAGCGCTCCGCGACATGCAGCGGCTGCGACAGGAAGCGCTGGATGCGGCGGGCGCGGAGTACGACCCGGCGATCCTCCTCGCCCAGCTCGTCCATGCCCAGAATCGCAATGATGTCCTGCAGCTCGCGGTACTTCTGCAGCGTCTCCTGTACGCGCCGCGCCACGCGGTAGTGCTCCTCGCCGACGATGTCCGCCTCCAGAATGCGCGAGGTGGAATCCAGCGGATCGACCGCCGGATAGATGCCCTGCTCCGAAATGCGGCGGCTCAGAACCGTCGTCGCGTCCAGATGCGTGAACGTCGTCGCCGGCGCGGGGTCGGTAAGGTCATCCGCCGGGACGTAGACCGCCTGCACGGACGTGACCGAGCCCGATTCCGTCGAGGCGATGCGCTCCTGAAGCTGCCCCATCTCCGTCGCCAGCGTCGGCTGATAGCCGACCGCCGAGGGCATGCGCCCCAGCAGCGTGGAGACCTCGCTGCCCGCCTGGACGAAGCGGAAGATGTTGTCGATGAAGAGCAGCACGTCCCGGTGCTCCCGGTCGCGGAAGTACTCCGCCATCGTCAGTCCCGTGAGCGCTACGCGCATACGCACGCCGGGCGCCTCGTTCATCTGCCCGAAGACCAGAGCCGTGCGGTCAAGTACGCCGCTCGACTGCATCTCGTGCCACAGGTCGTTTCCCTCGCGGCTGCGCTCGCCGACGCCGGTGAAGACGGAGTAGCCGCCGTGCTCGCGGGCGATGTTGTGGATGAGCTCCTGGATAAGCACGGTCTTGCCGACGCCGGCGCCTCCGAACAGGCCGATCTTGCCGCCCTTGGCATAGGGCTCCAGCAGGTCAATGACCTTGATGCCGGTCTCCAGCACCTCGATTGCGGGATTCTGCTCGGCATAGGACGGAGGCGCACGGTGGATATCCATGCGCTCGGTGTCCTCCGGCACGGGATCCCCGCCGTCGATGGGCTCCCCCAGCACGTTGAACATGCGTCCGAGCGTCGCCTGCCCCACGGGCACGCGGATGCCCTCGCCCGTGCCGCGCACCTCCATGCCGCGTGCAAGATACTCCGCCGGCGCCAGCATGATGCAGCGCACGGTGTCGTGTCCGATCTGCTGCGCGACCTCCATCACGCGGGTCTCCCCGCGCACCGTGACGCTCAGAGCCTCGCGGACGCGCGGACTTTCTCCCTCCGGGAAGGCCACATCCACGACGGGTCCCGCGATGGAGACGATTTTTCCGATTTTCATGATTCCATTCCCTCAAAATGCTGTTTTTCACGCTTTTTGCGCTGTGCGCGGGCGCCTGCGGTCACCTCCGTGATCTCCTGGGTGATCGCGGCCTGACGCACGCGGTTGTACTCCAGCGCAAGCTCGTCCAGCATCTTCTGTGCATTGCGGTTGGCCGAGTCCATCGCACTCATGCGCGCGCTCTGCTCGCTGCAGAAGCTGTCGATGAGCGCGGAGTAGATGAAGCCCGATACATAGCTCGGCACGATGTGGTCGAGCACCTCCGCCACGGACGGATAGAACTCAAACGGCTCCGTCACGCGCCTCTCGTCCGCCGGTGCGGAGAAGGCGGAGCGGTGGAAGGGCAGCACGCGCGTCACGTTGACATTGGCGTTCAGCCCGTTCCGGGAGTCTGTGTAGATGACGTAGATCTTCTCCAGCTCCCCCCGGTCGAAGCGCTCGAGAAGCTCCGACGTGATCTCGCGGGCGCGCTGCATCGTGGGGTTCTGCGCCGTATAGAGGAAGCTTTTCTCGATCGGGACGCCGTGACGCGTAAAATACTGCCGTCCGTACTCGCCGACGACGAAGAGCTTCATGTCGGGATGCTCCCCGCGCATCCGCAGCGCTTCCTTCAGGACGTTCTGGTTGTACGCTCCCGCAAGTCCGCGGTCCGCCGTAACGACGAGGCAGGCATAGGTGCCGTTCAGCGGAGGCTCGCCCTCGTCGGGGTAGAGATAGCGGCTTTCGACATGCCCCGAGGTGCGGAAGACGCGCTTGACCTCCGCGCGCAGCGCGCCGAAATAGGGACGCGTGCGGTCCCAGTCCGCCTTGGCGCGCCTCATCTTCGCCCGGGAGATGAGGTACATGGCGTTGGTGATCTTTTTCGTCTGCCGTATGCCGTTCATACGGTCAAGGATTTCCCGTGCGCCCGGCATACGCTCACGCTCCCGCCCGCAGGAAGGCCGCAGCCTCCCTCGTAAGCTGCCCGGAGTCCTCCGGCGTAAGCTGCTCCGTCCGCGCGATGCGGGCAAGCAGCTCCGGCGCGGCCGTCTTCATATGGTCAAGGAGCTCCTCCGCCGCCCCGGCGACCCTCTGCGTGGGGATGCCGCGGAACAGATGCGCCTGACCCGCCGTGAGGAGGATGACCTGCTCCGTCTGGCTGCGCGGATGATACTGCCGCTGCCGCAGCAGCTGCATGAGCGCCTGACCGTCCGCCAGCTGAACCTTCGTCGTCTCGTCCAGGTCGCTTGCGAACTGCGCGAACACCTCCAGCTCCCTGTACTGCGCAAGCTCCAGACGGATGGAGCCCGCCGCGCGCTTCATGGCCTTCGTCTGCGCATCGCTGCCGACACGCGAGACGCTGAGTCCCACGTTGACGGCGGGACGCTGCCCCGAGAAGAACAGCTCGCTTTCCAGGAAGATCTGTCCGTCCGTGATGGAGATGATGTTCGTCGGGATGTATGCGGAGACGTCTCCCGCCTGCGTCTCGACGATGGGCAGCGCGGTCATGCTGCCTCCTCCGCAGGCATCGGACAGATGCGCCGCGCGCTCGAGAAGCCTTGAGTGCAGGTAGAATACGTCGCCGGGATAGGCCTCGCGTCCGGGCGAGCGTCCGAGCAGCAGGCTCAGGGCGCGGTAGGCCACGGCATGCTTCGACAGATCGTCATAGACGATGAGGACATCGCGCCCGGCGTTCATGAAGTACTCCGCCATGGCGCAGCCGGCGTAGGGCGCCAGATACTGCATCGGCGCGCTGTCCGCCGCCGTCGCGGCTACGACGATGGTGTACTCCATGGCGCCCCTCTCCTGCAGCGCACGGGTGATCTTCGCCACAGAGGAGGTCTTCTGCCCGATGGCGACGTAGATGCAGATGACGTTCTGACCCTTCTGGTTCAGGATCGTATCCACGGCGATGGCGGTCTTGCCCGTCTGGCGGTCGCCGATGATGAGCTCTCTCTGCCCGCGTCCGATGGGGAACATGGAGTCGATGGCGAGAAGCCCCGTCTCCAGAGGACGGCGCACGGGCTGACGCGATACGATATCGGGCGCAGGCGCCTCCACGGGACGGTACGCGGCGGCCTCAATGTCGCCGCCGCCGTCGATGGGACGTCCCAGCGCGTCCGTGACGCGTCCGAGGAAGCTCCCGCCCACGGGGATGCCCGCCACGCGTCCGGTGCGGTACACGGCGCTTCCCTGCGTGACCGATGCCTCGTCGTCGAAGAGGATGCATCCGAGCTCATCCGGCTCCAGATTCTGCACCATGCCCCGGACGCCGCCCTCGAAGAGGAGAATCTCCCCGTAAAAGGCGTTCTCCATGCCCGAAACGGTGGCGATGCCGTCTCCGACGGTGAGCACGGTGCCGGAGGTGCGCGGCAGCGCCAGAGGCTTCCAGTCGCGGATGGTGTCATGCAGGAGCGGAATCACGTCCGGGCTCTCCGCCGCCGCAGCCTTCATGCTGCGCTCCAGCTGCTCGAGTCTCCCGGCGGTGCTCCAGTCGAAGACGACATCCCCGTCTATGAGCTTGAAGCCGTTGCCCAGCGTGTGATCCTCGACCCACTCAAGCCTGAACGCGCCTCCGCGCCGTCCCAGGAAGGCGTGAAGCCGCCTCAGACGCTCGCCCTCGGGCGCCTGCGCACTGCGCAGGATGACCGTTCTCGGCTCGTCACGACCGGGCATCATGCTCGCTCCCTTCGACCGCATCGAGGAACCGGTCGTACACGTCGTTCAGCTGATCGTTCATCAGCTTATGCGCCGCCTCGACGGACAGCTCGGTGATCTCGCCCTGCGCGCCGCGCAGGATGCGCTGCTCCTCCCTCTTCGCCCGCTCACGGGCATCGGAGAGGATCCTGTCGGCGTCTCGGTGCGCCGCCTCGACGATGGCGCGCGCCTCCTCGGAGGCCTGTGCCTGCGCCGCCTCGCGGGTGCGCTGTGCTTCGGCGGCGGATGCGCGGGCGCGCTCCTCGTTTTCGCAGAGCAGCTTCTGCGCCGCCTCCTCCTTTGCCCGCACCTCGTCCTCGCGGCGGGCATATCCCGCCTCGCGGTCGTCCATGAACTTCTTCACGGGCTTATACAGAATGAAGTACAGGCCGCCCACCAGGAGCACCAGATTCAGTACATGCAGCAGGATCTGCTGCCAGTCTATATTCAGCGGAATATTCATGTTACTTTCGCTCTTTTCCTTCCCAATCCCGAATTATTCCCTTTTTCCCCTCCAAAAAAAGAGGGAGAAGAGGGTCATCAGAGTACGAATACGATCAGGATGGCGACAATCAGCGCGTAGATGATGGCGGTCTCGATGAAGACCAGACCCAGCATCAGGCTCGTGCGGATCTGCCCCGCCGCCTCGGGCTGACGGGAGATGCCCTCGGAGGACTTCGCGATGGCGTGGCCCATGGAGACGGCGCCCGCAACGCTCGCGACGCCAATGGCCGCGGCGGCGGCAATCGCCTTCGCGGAGGTCGAAGGATCGGCGGCGGCTTCGGCAGCCTCCGCAGCGGCCGAAGTGTCGGCGGCGGCGGCGAAGGGCATGACGGTCATCATGAGGATCAGGGCAAATACGGCGCAGAGCGCGATGCGGGACATATGCTTTTTCATGGGGAATCAAAACGACCTTTCTTTTAGCTTTTACTCTTTCTTTATTTCTTTTCCGCAGGTTCCGTAACCTCTCCGTAGAAGACGGAGGTCAGCATGGTCAGAACATAGGTCTGAATCAGCGCATGCAGCAGGGTGAACAGCACCGCAACGATGACGGGCAGCACGAAGCTGAGCATCAGGTATGCGTAGACCAGCTCCGTGACCAAAAGGCCCGAGAGCATGGCTCCGAACAGACGGAAGCTCATGGAAATCGGCAGCGAGAACTCCTTGAGTCCCCGTCCGAGTCCGCGCACGCCGTTGACGGCGATGCCCGCGCCCAGAATCACGAGGTAGGAGACGCAGCCCATGGCGATGGCTCCGTTGATGTCGGACAGCGGCGCCGGCAGGGAGACGGAGCGTCCCCCGGTCGTGATCACCTGAAGCCCCAGCAGCTCGAACACGGTGCTGGAGAAGATGTACACGCCCGCTCCGAAGATGTACACGCCGAGGAAGCGGTTGTGGTGCGGGCTGTTGGAGCGCGCAAGGTTGTCGAAGGTGCCCACCAGCAGCTCGATCGCCGTCTGCAGCCGCCCGGGATTCTTCTCGCGGAAGCGGGGAACGGCGAAGATGCGCACAAGCGCCGCGCAGACGAGCAGGATGCCCGTCACCGTGAAGGCCGAGATCACGGCCGGATTCACCGTCATCACGCCGAACAGGCTCACACGGTTGTCCTCATGCAGCACCGCGTCCCGCATCAGCTCCTTAATCGACTCTCCCGAGTCCCCGCTCTGTGCCGTCAGTACGATGCCCAGAATCAGTGCGGCGATGAAGACGAGCCCGAGCAGGAGTATCCATAATTTCTTTTGTTTCGACACAAGGTTTCCTTCTTTTTACCAGATATGCATGTTTTATATCATAAATCTGTCCGCTTTTTTGAAAAAAGCTGCGCGTCCGGCCTTCGTCAGCCGCGCGCCCGTTCCAGCAGCCGGCCAAGGTTTTCCCGGCCTCCGCAGACAAACAGAATATCGTCATGACCGAATACGTAATCGGGGTCGATGCTTTCCATGACCTCGCGTCCGTGCTCGATGGCGATGATGTTGACGCCGAAGCGTCCGCGCAGATTCGCGCCGCGGACGGTCTTCCCGACAAGCTCCTCCGGAATCTCAAGCTTCGAGATGTTCACGCGCTCGCTGAGCTGCACGAAATCGAGCATTTTGGCCGTCTCCATGCGGTGCGCCAGACGGACGGCCATATCGCGCTCGGGATAGACGACCTCCGCGCCGAGCTTTTCCAGGATTTCCCCGTGCTGCGCGCTTTTCGCCTTCGCGATGACCTTTCCCACGCCGAGGCTCACCAGATTCAGAACCGTCAGGATGGAGGTCGCCAGATCCTCGCCGATGCAGACGACGGCGACGTCGCAGTTCTGCACGCCGGTCTCCCCCAGCGTCTTCCGGTCGAGGTTGCGCACGACATAGGCGTTGTCCGTATAGTCGCGCATCTCGCGGATCTTCTCCTCATCGCGGTCCATGACGAGGATGTCCGCGCCCGCATCCGCAAGCTCCCGCGCCAGCGCGAAGCCGAAGCGTCCGAGTCCGATGATGCCGTAGGTGATCCTGTCCTTTTTTCCACGATTGAACATATGTGCCCTCCTTATCCGATGGCGATGTTGCCGTCCGGGAAGCCCACGCGCTCGCCGCGGCCAAAGTACCAGAGCGTCGCCACGGTCATGGGACCCAGACGTCCCGTATACATGATGAGTATCGACAGAAGCTTTGCCGGCACGCCCAGCCCCGGCGTAATGCCGGTGGAAAGTCCGACGGTGCCGAACGCGCTGACCATTTCGAACAGCGCATCCATGAACGCAAGCTGCGGCTCCGCGAGGAGCAGCAGATAGGTCGCCGCCGTCACGATGCCGAGTCCCAGCAGCGTGATGACCGAGGCCTTGCGGAACGCCTCGCGCGGAATCGCATAGCGGAACGCCTTCTCCGAGGTATTCGTCGCCGAGGCGTGAATGCCGCGCAGCAGGACGAAGAAGGTGGTCGTCTTGATGCCGCCGCCCGTCGAGCCCGGGGACGCTCCGATGAACATGAGCACGGCGATGCAGAAGAGCCCCGCCTGCGAAAAGCCGCTTAAGGGGCAGGTGGAAAAGCCCGCCGTACGCGCCGATACGCTGAAGAAGAACGCCGTCAGCCACGAAACATCCTCCGTCAGCCGCAGAAGGCACGTGCCTGCGGCGAGCAGCGCCGCGCTCACCGAGAGCACGACCTTCGTGTGCATGGAGAACTTTTTCCACGCAAAGCGCTTTTCCCAGACCTCGCGGATAACCGGGAAGCCGATGCCGCCGAAGAAGATCAGCCCGCAGGTCACGAGATTCAGAAGAACATCGTCCCGGTAGGGAATCAGATTCCTCAGCCCGCCCAGAATGTCGAAGCCGGAGTTGTTGAACGCCGCGACCGAGTGAAACAGGCTGATGCCCAGCGCGCGCGGGAAGGGGTAATCCCTCAGGAAGACGGGCAGGCTCAGCGCGGCACCCGCCAGCTCGAAGCCCAGCGTCATGAAAAGCACGCTGCGCACGAGGCGCACGGCGCCCCGTCCGGAGTCCAGATTCATCGCCTCGCGGATGATGGTGCGTCCCTTCATGTCGACCTTTCTGCGCATGGCGAGCATGATGCCCGCGCCGACGGCGGTCACGCCCAGTCCTCCGATCTGGATGAGCAGCGCCAGTATGCCCTGCCCCAGCGGCGTGAAGGTGTCCGCGGCATCCACGGCGATGAGTCCCGTCACGCAGACGGAGCTTGTCGCGGTGTACAGCGCATCGATGTAGCGCAGCGTGACGCCTGTGCGCACGCAGCACGGAAGCATGAGAAGCCCCGACCCCGCGAGAATGGTCAGCGCAAAGCCCAGCGCGATGATGCGCGCGGGTGATTGTGTTCGGAATAATCTCATTGCAGTGAAGGCTCGCCTCCTTTGCACATGCCCCGGGCGGGAAATAATATACCCACCTTTACAATTTCCAGGAGTGTATTATAGTACGAAACGCCCGAAAAGTCAATCGACTGAATGCCGAATATCGGTTCCTTTTCTCCGCGCATTCCGCAGCTTTTTGTGCAGATGCAGCAATCGCCCCCTTCGCGCGGCGATTTCCGGCGCAAAGGGGACGATTCCGTCACTTTTTTCAGTGCTTTTTCATGCCCGTGATTTCCACCCGGGCAACGGGATTTCCGAGGTCGTCGTCCACGTCCACGGTATAGAAGACGACGCTGCGTCCGTCCTTTACGGGCTGTGCGCGGGCGCGCAGCCGCTCTCCGCGCGGCGCTCCCAGGTAGGAGCAGCTCAGGTTGACGGAGACGGTCGGGGTTCCCCCGCAGTTTGTCGCAACGGCGAAGGCAAAGTCGGCCAGCGTGCAGACCACGCCGCCCATCACGCCGCCCATGGCGTTGCGGTGCCGGGGCTGGATCTCCGCATGTACGCAGGCGTATCCCGGACGTGCCTCGTCAATTACGGCACCCGCGCACTCCGTCGCGTAGCGGTCGGCTGAAAAGAATGTGCGTATTTCCTCAAGCTCCATGCTTACTCTCCTTGCTTTGAGTCTCCTCCGGCTCCAGCCCCCTGAGGAAGGGACGCTCCAGCCGGCGCTTCAGTTTGAAAAATCCGTCCGTTTCGGGACACAGGGGACGGACGTACAGCGCCGTCAGTCCGGCAAGCCGCGCGCCCAGCACATCCGTGAAGAGCTGATCCCCCAGAAAGGCCGTCTCGGAGGCTGACGCGCCCAGGGCGCGCCGTCCGCGCGTGAGGCCGAAGGGCAGGGGCTTGCGCGCCTGCGGCATGCCCTCAAACGGCAGTCCCCGGCAGAACTCGCGCACGCGCTTCATGGAGTTGTTGGAAACGAGCATCACGCGGATGCCTCCGCTGCGCATGGACTCCAGCCATGCCGCCGCTCCGGGCGTGGGTCTCTTCCTGTGCGGCCGCACGAGCGTATTGTCCAGATCGCACAGCAGCGCCGTGATGCCCATCTCCCGCAGCATCCCGGGCGTGATGTCGGATATTTGCCGGAACACACGGTCCGGCCGGAACGGATGCTTCATATTCTCCTGTCTTTCTTCCGCGCTTTCTCGGATGCCGCCGTTTTTTGTCTCCGGCATCCCGATTATTGTAGCACGATTGAGCCGAATTGGGAAGGGGGCACGCAGCGCCGCATTGTAAATTCTTTGCGTACGCGTGCGCGTCCCCGTCCCCGGAAGAGGGCGGGGGCTTGCATTTCCCCGCGGCATCTGCTATAATGAGTGCCGTAATCCGTGCGAAAATACACCACATGGGAGTGTGCATCATGCCGACTCCGTCCTCTCCGGCGAAATCCGGCCTTTCCCCCTTCTGGCGGGATCTTCTCATCAACACGGGCAGCACGCTGCTTGTCGCCGTCGGCGTGTATTTCTTCAAGTTTCCGAACAACTTCTCCTTCGGAGGCGTCAGCGGCATCGCCGTTGTCGCCGCGCGGCTTCTGCCCCTCTCCGCGTCCACGATCAACCTCGTGCTGAACATGGCGCTTCTCGCCCTGGGGTTCATCTTTCTGGGACACTCCTTCGCCGTCAAGACGACGTACTCCTGCATCCTGCTGTCCCTGTCCATATCGCTGTTCGAGCGTATCTTCCCGCTTTCGGCTCCTCTGACGGACGAGCCCATGCTGGAGCTGATCTTCGCGATCCTCCTGCCCGCTCTGGGCGCGGCATTCCTCTTCAACAACAATGCCTCCTCCGGCGGAACGGATATTCTGGCGATGATTCTGAAAAAGCGCTTCCGCTTCGACATCGGCATCGCGCTCTTCCTGTCGGATCTCGCCATCGTCATCGCCGCCTGCCTCGTCTTCGATGTCAAGACGGGTCTGTACTCCATGGTCGGCCTTCTGACGAAGACCCTCCTCATCGACAACCTCATCGAATCCATCAATCTCTGCAAATATTTCAACATCGTCTGCACCAATCCCGCTCCCATCGAGGAGTACATCCTGAAGACGCTGCACCGGGGCGCTACGGTTTCGGAGGCCACGGGTGCCTTCACCGGAGAGCGCCGCTACATCGTCTTCACCGCCGTGCGCCGCACGCAGGCCGTGCTTCTGCGCGAATTCGTGCGCGCCGCGGAGCCCCACGCCTTCATGACGATCACCAGCTCCAGCGAGATCATCGGCAAGGGCTTCCGCAACAACATCTGATGCCATCCACACCAATATATATCCCCTATCAGGAAAGAAAGGATTGTTTTTATCATGCGTCTTGAGTATCTGATGCAGAACGACCTCCCCGCGATCAAGGAAAAGAACATCCCCGTGGTCATCCCGATCGGCACGATCGAGTTCCACGGCCCCCACTGCGCACTGGGCTGCGACACCATGGTCTGCCAGGGCGTTCTGGAGGAGCTGGAAAAGAGAAAGGAAATCGTCATCGCGCCTCCGGTCTGGTACGGCGTCGCGAGCTACGCCGTCGGCGGCCCCGAGAACGGCACCGTGCAGATCGACGTGGATGTATATGAGAACTACATCTACAACATCCTCAAGTCCATGCTCTACGGCGGCTTCCGCAATATCTACATGCTCATCCATCACCAGTTCGAGGAAGGCTCCCTCATGCCGATGACGCTGGCGTGCATGAAGGCCGCGAAGAAGATCACGATGGAGTACATGGAGGACGTCGAAGGCCGCGGATGGTGGGGCTCCAACCGCATGGCGGGCTACTATGACAACCTGACCGACCCCAACGCCAACCCCTTCAACTGGATCAAGACCCTCCCCGCCATGGCTCCGTCGGTTCAGCACGCAACGGGCTACGATCACGCGGGCAAGTTCGAGACCTCCATTCTGAAGGCGCTCTATCCCGATGCCGTGAAGCAGGAGCGCATCGACGAATCCGACGCCTGGTTCATCCAGAGCGCCAGAGAAGCCTCCACGGAGCTCGGCCTGCGCATGGTGGAGCTCTCCGTGGCGGAGCTTGAAAAGATCATCCGCTGACGTTTTTTCCCTTTTTTCCCCCCGCGCCGCTGCGGGGAGTACATAAGGGTCTTTGTACATTGCAAAAAAAGCCTCTCCGGACGCTGAAAGCATTTCTCCCCCCTGCCTTCACCGGGGAAAAGCTCTCTTACGCGTCCGGGGGGGCTTTTTTTGCAATCCCTCCCGTATTTCCCCCATCCGGCGCGGCCGGAAACGCCAAAAAAAGGAGGCATACCTTCCATGCTCCATCTCCTGCTCGGACGAAGCGGAAGCGGGAAAACCGCCGCGCTGCTGGAGGCCGTGCGCGCCGAAGCCCGGGGGGCAGGCCGCTCCATGCTCCTGCTCGTTCCCGAAACCGCCTCGCACATGACCGAGCGCGCGGCGGCGGAGGCTCTGGGCGACCGCGCCGGCGAGCTCTGCGAGGTCGTCACCTTCCGCCGGCTCACAAACCGCATCTTCGCGGCTGCGGGCGGGCTGGCGCTGCATGCGCCCGACGACGGAGCGCGCATCCTCCTGATGTACGGCGCGTTCGAGCGCATGCGCCGCTCGGCGAAGGTCTATACGCATCTGCCCCGCTCCTGCTCGACGATCGGGAGCTTCCTGTCCTTTTATGACGAGTGCGCCGCGGGCTGCGCCGCGCCCGAGCGCCTGTCCGAGCTGTCGGGGCAGTGCGGGGGCACGCTCTCGGACAAGCTCCGCGATCTCTCCGTGCTCTTCACCTTCTACGAGGAGGGCGTGCGCGCAAGCCTCGCCGATCCGCGCGACGCGCTGGAGCGTGCGGCGGCGGCGGCGGAGCGCTGCGGCTTCTTCCGCGAGAGGGTCGTCCTCCTCGACGGCTTCGAGGGCTTCACGCCGCTGGAGCGGCAGCTGCTGGACGTCATCCTCACGCAGAGCCCCGAGGTTTATGCGGCCTTCACGGGGGATTCGCTCTCCGCGGACGAGGATTCCGTCTTCGCGCGTCCCATGCGCACCGCCATGCGCCTTGTGCGCTCCGCCGAGGAGCGCGGGCACCGCGTCCGCTCCGAGACCTGCACGAAGCGCGCTCCGCGGACTCCGTCCCTGGACTACCTCGAGGAGCATCTGGAGGACTACGGAGCCTCCTCCTTCGAGGGCGATCCCCGGGGCGTGCGCCTGTACACGGCGAAGACGGCGGAATCCGAGTGCCGCGCCGTCGCCGCCGCTCTGCGGGAGCTTGTGCGGACCCGGGAGCTGCGCTGGCGCGACTGCGCCGTCGTGACGCCGGATCTTGCGGGATACGCCCAGACCCTCACGGCGACGTTCGAGCGCATGGATATCCCCTGCTTTCTGTCGGAGAAGACCGACCTGCTCGCCACGCCGGTCTGTGCGCTCGCCGTATCCGCGCTGGAGGCGGCGGCGGGCGGCATGGAGACGGAGGACGTGCTGGCCTGTCTGAAGACCGGACTCGTCCCGCTTGCGCATGAGGACATCGACGAGCTGGAAAACTACGTCCTGAAGTACCGCATCCGCAGCTTCTCCCCCGATGCGCCGTGGACGGGGCACCCCGACGGTCTGGCCTGCGACTTCGACAGTGAATCCTCCGCCCGTCTTGAGCGGCTGAACGTCATCCGCAGCCTTGTGCGGGCGCCCCTGGCCGCGCTGCGCGACGGCATCGCCGGCGTGTCCCCCGCCATCGAAAAGGCGCGCGCTCTCTATCATTTTCTCGAGTCCGTGGGACTGCCCGAGCTCTGCCGCACGCGGATGGAGGACGCGGAGGATCCCGCGGAATCCGATCTCTACCGCCAGCTCTGGGAGGTGCTCTGCCGTGCGCTGGACAGCTTCGCGGACGCTCTGGGCGAGCGCACGGTCGATGTGCGTACCTTCGTCTCGCTGTTCCGGCTGGCGCTGGAGCAGTACAGCGTAGGCGTCATCCCCCCGTCCATCGACCGCGTACACATAGGAAGCCTTGAAAGTCTGGTCTCGCGCCGCGTGAAGGCGGTTTTCGTGCCGGGTCTGACCGATGCCGCCTACCCCGGCGCGTCCGAGAGCCGCGGCGTTCTCTCCGATGACGAGCGGGAGCAGCTGGACGCGCTCGGGCTGGAGCTGTCCCATACCCCCGAGCGCGAGGAGGCCGCGCGCCGCTTCGCCTTCTACGAGGCCGTTTCCCGTCCCGATCTCCTGCTGTGGCTCTCCTGTCCCTCCGGAGCCGACATCTCCGAGTCCCCCGTCCTCTCCCGCATCCGTCTGCTCCTTCCCGGCGTGCCGCAGGAGACGGAGCCTGCGGATCTTCAGCCCGCGGACGCGCGGCTTTCGGTGCCTCAGACCGCGCTGGAGGCGGTGCTGGAGGGTCGTGCGCAGGGCGCGGAGGCGTGGCTTGCGCGTGAGCCCTTCTCGGGGCGGCTCGAGCGGGCGCGGCGCGGCGCGGCGCTGCCCCGGGGTCCCGTGCAGTCCGAAGCGCTGCGCCGCGCGCTGTACGGCGCAAGGCCGCGTCTTTCGGCAACGGGCGTGGATCTCTTTTTCTCCTGCCGCTACCGCTATTTCGCGCGCTCCGGACTGCGGCTGGACGAGCGCCGTCCGGCGGACTTCGATGCGCCCCAGGTCGGCGCCTTCCTGCACTTCGTGCTGGAGCATACGGCGCGTGAGGTGCGCGAGCGCATGAACGGCTGGCGTCATGCGTCCCGGGCAGACGTCATCGCCTGCGGACGGCGCTGGAGCGAGGTCTACGCCGAGGAGAAGCTGCATATCTCCCGTGCGGGCGCCCGCATGCGCTTCCTGTATGCCCGCGTCCGCGACAGCCTCGACCGTCTGCTGGGCGATCTGTGCGACGAGTTCTCCGTCTGCCTGTTCGAGCCCATGGACTTCGAGCTTTCCTTCTCCGCGCACGATGCGCTGGGCAGCGTGGAGATTCCCCTGCCCGGAGGAGGCGCCGCCGTGCTGTCCGGCAAGGTCGACCGCGTGGACGGCTTTCTGCATAACGGAACGCTCTACTTCCGCGTGGTGGACTACAAGAGCGCCGCCCGCGCCTTCAGCTACACCGAGATCGCCGCCGGCATCGGCATGCAGCTCCTCCTCTACCTCTTCGTGCTGGAGGAGCGCGCCGCGCGCTACCGCGCCCTGCATCCCGAGCTGCCTCCGGGTACGCCCCTCTCCCCTGCGGGCGTGCTCTATGCGCCCATCGGCTCCCCCGTCGTAACGCTTGCGCAGGCGCCGGAGGACGATCCCGAGGCCGCACGGGAGGCCGCCGCCAAAAGAAGCGCCCGCTCCGGCCTGTTCACGGACGATCCCGAAATCCTGCGCGCCATGGATCCCTCCGGACGGGGGCAGTGCATCCCCGTGCGCTTCACCTCCGCCGGTGCGCTTCGCGCGGATGCTCCCGTCGCCGCGCCGGAGCAGTTTCAGGACCTGCGCCGCCATGTGGAGGCGATGCTTTCCTCCATGGGCACGTCCCTCGCCTCCGGCGACAACGAAGCGCGTCCCACCCGGGACATCTCCGGGCGCCTGTTCTGCGAAACCTGCCGTTTTCGCTCCGTATGCCGCTTCGACCCGGACTCCGAGCCCGTACACCGTCTGTCCTCTCTCGGCCGCGCGGATTTCTTCGCGCAGCTTGCCGGGGAGACGGCCGAACCGTCCGCAGAGAAAGAGGAGGAGAATCATGCCCGAATGGAATGAGGCACAGCTGCGCGCCATTGAATCGCGCGGAAGCGACCTTCTGGTTTCGGCCGGCGCCGGCTCCGGCAAGACCGCCGTGCTGGTCGAGCGGCTTCTGCGCCGCGTCACGCAGGAGGGCATCGACGTCGACCGCTTCCTCGTCGTGACCTTCACCCGCGCCGCCGCCTCGGAGATGCTGGCGAAGTTTTCCCGCCGTCTCTCCGACGCCGTCGCACTGCATCCCGATGACCGCCGCCTGCGCCGTCAGCTCCGTCTGCTGCCGCGCGCACAGGTGACGACCGTCCACGGCTTCTGCTCCGCCGTGCTGCGCGAGCATTTCCAGCCCGCGGGGCTCCCCCCGGATTTCCGCATTGCGGACGAGACGGAGGCCGCCTCCCTGCGCGCTCAGACGCTCGACGAGCTCATCGAGGCGCGCTACGAGGCGCAGGACGAGGAGTTTCTCGCCCTTTCGGATGCCCTCTCCGCCGCCCGCGACGATACCCGGCTTCTCCGCGTCGTGCAGGATGTCCATGCGCGCATGACGGCGCATCCCGACCCCGCCGCCTGGGCGCGCGACGTGCGCCTCTCGGCGGAGGAGGCCTGCCTGAAGGATCCCGCAGATACGCCGGCGGGCGCGTACCTTGCGGGCGAGGCACGGGCTCTGCTGCGCTACCACATCACGCGCTATGAGGCTCTGGAGACGCTCATCGCCTCCGAGCCCTCCCTTGTCGCCTACGCCGCCTGCATCGATACGGAGCTTGCCGCCCTGCGCGAGCTGCTGACGGTCTTCGAGACGGGGGGCTGGGACGATGCGCGCACGGCGCTCGGAAGCGTCTCCTTTGCGCGTCTGCCCGCCGCGCGGAGCGCTGCCGCAGAGGATCGCGAGCTTGTGAAATCCGTCCGGGGAGACTGGAAAAAGGCGCATGAGACGCTCCTCGGGCGCTTTTCGCGCAGCGCTGCGGATGCCATGGCGGATGCGCGGACGGCGCTGCCCCTGACGCATGCGCTGATGCGGCTGGTGCTGGACTTCGATGCCGCCTTCACGGACGCCAAGCGCCGCCGCGGAGTCGTGGATTTCGCGGATCTGGAGCATCTGACGCTGGGGCTGCTGCGTCTGCCCGACGGCAGTCCCACGCCGCTGGCGCGGGAGCTGTCCGCGCATTTCACGGAAATCCTCGTCGACGAGTACCAGGACACGAATGCCGTGCAGGATTCCATCTTCACGGCTCTGTCCCGCAACAACCTCTTCATGGTCGGCGATGTCAAGCAGAGCATCTACCGCTTCCGCCTGGCGGATCCCTCGATCTTCCTGAACCGCTACAACACCTACCCCGACGAGCCTGCGGAGGAGGGCTCCCCCCGCCGCGTCATCCTGTCTGCCAACTACCGCTCGCGCCGGCAGGTGCTGGATGCCGTCAATTCCGCCATGGAGCGGCTCTTCTCCCCCTCGCTGGGCGAGCTTTCCTATACGCAGCGCGAGTTCCTGCGTCCCGGACGCGTCTTCCCGGACGTCCCCGATGCCGATTACACCACGGAGCTGCAGCTCATCCCGCACGGGGATACGGAGGAGGCGGAGTACGCCGCCGGCCGAATCGCGCAGATGGTGCGGGAGGGCTTCCCCGTCACGGACGGCGACGGCATCCGTCCCGCGCGCTGGGGCGACTTCGCCATCCTCATGCGCAGCTATTCGAAGTCCGCGCCCGTCTTCGCCCGGGTTCTGGAGGCGCACGGCGTCCCCTGCACGCTTGCGGGCAATCCGCGCAGCCTGCTGGAGGCTCCCGAGATCGAGATGCTCACCGCCATCCTCTCCTGCGTGGACAACCCCCGTCAGGACATCGCGCTGGCCGCTGCGGCACGGGCGCCCTTCTTCGCCTTCACGGCGGATGATCTGGCCGCCGTCCGCTCGGCCACGCCGGAGGGTCCCTTCTGGAAGGCCGTTTTCCGCGCCGCCGAATCTTCACGGGCGGGCAGGACACCCGCGGAGGATCTCCCCGACGCGCAGGCGCAGCCGGAGCCGGAGCTTTTCCGCGCCGCCGCAGACCGCTCGGCCTTCCTCCTCGATACGCTGTCGGAGCTTCGGCGCGCTGCGGAAACGATGCCGCTCGGACGCTTCCTGTGGCATATGGCGGACAGGCTGGAGCTTTTCACGGCGCTGGCCGCCATGGAGAACGCACAGACCCGGCGTGAAAACCTCCTCGCCTTCTTCTCGCTGGCGTACCGCTTCGAGGGCTCGGGCTACCGCGGGCTGTATCGCTTCCTGCGCCGCATCCGCGTCCTGCGCGAACGGGGCGAGTCCCCCGCCGCGCTTGCGCCCTCGGGAGACGCAGATGCCGTGCGCATCATGAGCATCCACCGCTCCAAGGGCCTGCAGTTCCCCATTGTCCTCCTCGCGGGCTGCGGAGGCCGCTTCAACACGGAATCCGGCCGCGCCCCGGTGCTGCTGCATCCGAGGCTGGGGCTGGGCATGCGCTGCCGCAGGATGAGCGAGCGCATCGAGTACCCCACCGTCGCGCAGAACGCCGTCCGCGCCTGTCTGGAGCGCGAAATGCTCTCCGAGGAGCTGCGCGTGCTGTACGTCGGCATGACGCGCGCGGAGGAAAAGCTCATCCTCACGGCCTCCGTCCGCGATCCCGCGCAGTTTCTCTCGGACATTCCGGTCGGCGATGCCTGCGCCCCGATGGCGCTTGCCCGGGAGTCCAGCTTCGCGGGATGGCTCGCGCGGGCGCTGCTGCCGCAGATGCAGGCGGACGGCTGCGTCCCGGAGCTCGGCTGGCGCATCGGGACGGGGCAGCTTCCCCCCGCGCAGCCGCAGGAGTGCCCCGTTTGGGAGGAGCCTCCCGTGCTTCCCTCCCTTTCCCCGGAGGCGCTCTCCTGGGTCTACCCGTATGCGGACGCGCCCGACACGCCGTCCAAGCTCACGGCAACGGCTCTGGCGCGGCTGAGGGAGGACGCGGACGCGCAGGAGCTTCCCTGTCTGCGGGACGGATCCCGGCAGACGGGCGCGCGGCAGACGGTGCGTCCCCGCTTCATCGGGCAGCGCGGGCTGACGTCCTCGGAGCGCGGCACGGCTCTGCATCTGGCGATGCAGTTCATCCGCTACGAGCGCGCGCTGACGATCTTCGACTGCCGCCGTGAGCTGGAGCGGCTGCGGGACGAAGCCTTCATCACGCCCGCCGAGGCCGAGGCCGTCGATCCGCAGCGCATCGTGCGCTTCTTCCACTCGGAGCTGGGGCAGCGCCTGCGCAGAAGTCCCGAGCTTCGGCGGGAGTTCCGCTTCTCCGTCCCCGTCTCCGCCGCGCTGCACACGCACGGCACCCTTTCCCCGCCCGCGCCGGGCGAGGACTCCATCCTGCTGCAGGGCGTGGTGGACTGCTGCTTTACGGAAAACGGGGAATGGGTCATCGTGGACTTCAAGACGGACGCCGCGGCCTCCGCCGCGCAGATGCGCGCCCGCTACGCGCCGCAGCTTTCCGCCTATGCACACGCCGTTGCGCGCGTCACGGGACGCAGAGTCCGCGAGTGCGCGCTCTACCTCTTCTCCACGGGCGAGGCCGTCCGTGTCGAGTTTCCCCGCGAGTCCTGACGCGTCCCCCGTCCGGCTTTTTCCCCCGGCTTTCCACCCGCTTTCCCCAAAGTTTCCCCCTTTTCCCCAGAGTTTTCCCCAATTTCAAAAAAGGGGCTGTCCCGCCCCTCAATGCTGCAAAAAACACTGCGAAAGGCATACCGTAAAGCGTATGCTTTTCGCAGTGTTTTCCTTCATTTATGTGATTTTTGCCTTTTGGCGGTGATTCCCAGGAGTTTTTTTTGAAAAAAGGGGCGCTTTTTCGGAAAAGACTGCCTCCTGTAAGCCGGGTTCTGTCGTGAGCGATCATCTATCTGGGACGGTCGTTGCCGGCCGCCTCTAGCCACTTTTCGGGGCACGCACGCCGGGCAGGCGTGCCGCATATGCGGGTCCCCTTCGTGTTGCTTCGGATAGAGTTTACAGGGCTGCCTGCGTCTCCGCAGCGCCGGTGAGCTCTTACCTCGCCTTTCCACCCTTACCTCCCCCTTTTCCCTTTTTGCAAAGGGAAAAAAGGGAGGCGGTATATCTCTGTTGCACTTGTCCGGAGGTTGCCCTCGGCGGGTGTTACCCGTTATCCTTGCCCTATGAAGCCCGGACTTTCCTCATCCCCGCGCACCCTTTTTTAAAAAGAGGGCACACGGACGGACGCGATCGCTTAAAAACAGCCTTTTCCGAAAAAACGTCCCTGATGCTTCCCGCCTGTCTGCGGCGGATTTTTTTATTGGGGGGGAATCCCCCGGGGCGCACGGAGTATTATAGCACTCCGCGCGCCCGTTGTCAATTTCGGGTTTTTCCACCCCTCTCATGGGGGTACTCTTTTTTCCCCCCCCGGGGGCGCTATTTCAGCTCCACGACGGTTACGCCGAGGTCTCCCTCGCCGTAGCGGCCCAGACGGAAGGACGCCACGCGGCGGTCGCGCTTCAGGGCATTCTGCACCGCCTGACGCAGTACGCCCGTGCCCTTGCCGTGGATGACCGTCACCGTCTTCAGATTCGCCATCGACGAGGTATCGAGGAATCTCTGCAGCACCATCTCCGCCTCGTCTGCGTTCATGCCGCGCAGATCGACGGAGGTCGCGGCACCCATGGTCGCGCTGGCGGCCTGGACGGCGGTCTTTACGACCTTCTTCGTCTCCTTCTCCGCCTCGCTCTCCACAAGCTGCACGTCCCCGGCCTTCGCACTGATCTGGAGGATGCCCGCCTGCAGCCGGAGCTTTTTGCCGGAAATCTCCAGCACCGTTGCGCGGTTGCCCGTCGCCAGAAGCTCCACCGTGTCGCCCACGCGGATGGGACGGCTGTTTTCGGCCACGCGCTTCTTCGGCTCGGGACGGGTACCCGCCTTCGCCTCATTCAGCACGCGTCCCACCGTCGCGCGCGCCTCGGAGATGTTCTTCGAGAATGCGTCGGCCGCGGCCTCGCGGCGCATGCGGTCCAGCTCGTCGTACGCCAGCTGAGCCGCCGAGCGCGCCTCCTCGATGATGTCCTGCGCCTTTTTGCGCGCCGCCTCCAGCTCCCGCTCGCGCTCGCGGTCGAGTCCCGCAAGAGCCGCCGCGGCGCGTTTGTTCGTTTCCTCCGCCGCGCGGCGCAGCTCCCTCGTCTCCATGCGTTCGCGCTCCATCGCCTGACGTTCCTGCTCCAGACGGTTTAATACGTCCTCAAACTGCACATTTTCCGACTGCAGCGAGCTCTTCGCGTCCCGGACGATCTCCTCGGGGAGTCCCAGCCTGCGCGAGATGGCGAAGGCATTCGACTTGCCGGGTACGCCGATGAGCAGCCTGTATGTCGGCTTCAGCGTCTCCAGGTCGAACTCGCACGCCGCGTTCTCAACGCCCTCGGTCGTCAGCGCGTAGGACTTCAGCTCCGCATAGTGCGTCGTCGCAAGCACGCGCGCGCCCCGTCCGCGGATATGCTCGATGATCGCCTGCGCCAGAGCCGCGCCCTCGACCGGGTCCGTACCCGCGCCCAGCTCGTCGAACAGCACCATCGAATGCTCATCCAGCTCCCCCAGAATGCCGACGATCGTCGTCATATGCGAGGAGAAGGTCGAAAGCGACTGCGAGATGCTCTGCTCGTCGCCGATGTCCGCGAAGATCCTCGTAAACACGCTCACGCGGCTGTCGTACTCCGCCGGAATGTGCAGGCCGCACATCGCCATCAGCGTCAGCAAACCCATCGTCTTCAGCGCGACGGTCTTGCCGCCGGTGTTCGGACCCGTGATGACCAGCGTGTCGAAGCCGTCCCCCACGCGGATGTCGATCGGGACGGCGGTGTCGCGCGGCAGCAGGGGATGGCGCGCGCGGCGCAGCACGACCGCGCCGTCCGAGGTGAGCTTCGGCGGCTGTCCATCGATGTCCAGCGCAAAGCGCGCCCGGGCGAAGATGACATCCAGCTCCGTCAGGATGCGGAAGTCATCGGCAAGACCCGCGGCAAACTGTGCGACCTCGTCGGACAGCTCCGCCAGAATCCGCTCGATCTCCTTATGCTCGCGCGATGCCAGGATGCGCAGCTCGTTGTTCGCCTCCACAACGGCGTTCGGCTCGATGTAGACGGTCTGACCGGACGCGGAGACATCGTGCACAAGTCCCGGGAAGGAGCCCTTGCACTCGATTTTGACCGGCACGACATAGCGGTCGCCGCGGATGGTGATGATGTTCTCCTGCAGCAGCTTCTGATACGACGGAGAGGAGACGATGCGGTGCAGCACCTCGCGCACGCGGGCGTTCGCCGCACGGATCTGCCGGCGGATCGACGCAAGCTCGGGGGATGCGTTGTCCGCCATCTCCTCCTCGCTCAGAATGCAGGCGGAGATGTGCTCCTCCAGGAATTTGTTCGCGCCGATGGCCTGAAAATAGTGGTCGATGGAGGTGCCCGGCGCATCATCGCGGCGGTCGGTGCTCATCCACGCCTTCGTGTCCCGCGCCGTGCGCAGGAAGGCCGCGATGCGCAGCAGCTCCGCGGGGTTCAATGTGCCTCCGCGCTCCGCGCGTCCGACGCTTTCCGTAATGTCCCTGAGCCCGGAGAAGGCCGGAGCCGGACGCGTCGCCATCAGCGACAGCGCATCCTGCGTCTCCTGCATGCTCCGCTGCATGTCCTCAATGTCCTCCAGCGGCAGAAGGCTGCGGATGCGCTCCTTCGCCGTTTCGGACGCCGCGAACTCCGCCGCCCGCTCCAGTACGCCCGGCAGCTCCAGCGTGCGGATGGATTTTTCATAAATCATGGTGTTATTTTCCTTTAAAAAAAGCCGATTTGCTCATGTGGCGGGGGAAGTTTCCGTCTCCCCCGGCACTTCTGCGGACGGGGTTTTCCCCGCGTCCCGCAGCCTTTTGTAATACTCCAGCGTCTGTGAGCCGTGCTCCCAGCAGTGAGCCGCGTACTTCTCCGCGGCCTCCGCAAGGGCGCGGAGGCTCTCCTCCCCCAGCGTGAAGGAGAAGACGCGCGGCACGGGCGCCGTGACGATATGCCGCATGGCGGCTCTTGCTCCCTCGGTCATCGCGATGCCGCGTCCGGCAAAGCGTCCCTCTCCGGGCAGAAAGCATTGCCCCTCGCCCGCGAGATTCGGCTCGAAGCCCGTCATGGACAGCAGCCGCAGGGTAAACGCCGCCCGCACAAGCTCTGTTGGCTGCCGTCCCTGCTCCAGCGTCCGCAGGGCATACAGCGCAAGCTGCAGCGGCTCCGGCGCGGGCAGTCCCGCCGGCACGCAGTCGCAGAGCGCCTCGGCGGCGTAGGCCGCCAGCGCAAAGCGCTCGAAGTCCCGGGTCAGTCCGCGGAACTGCACGACCGCCGCCGCCTCCTCGACGCGCCAGACATTCTTCCGCACGAGGAAGGAAAAGTCCGAATAGGTGAAGGTCTGCGTTGCGCCCGCGAGTGCGCTGCGGCTCTTTCCCGAGCCGTAGGCCTGTACGCGCAGGAGTCCGCGCTCCGCCGTAAGCACCTCGAGCGTCCGGTTCGCGCCCCGCCCGTCGTACTCTCTGAGCACCAGCCCGCGCAGCGAAAGCCGTTCCTCCGCCGCGAGGTCAGTTTTCATACCCGAAGTTGCGCATCTGGTAGAGGTTGTCCCTCCAGCCCTCCTTGACCTTCACCCAGAGCTCCAGATAGACCTTCTTCCCCGTCTGATGCTCCAGATCCTCCCGCGCCAGCCGTCCGACCTCCTTGAGCATGGAGCCGCCCTTGCCGATGACGATGGCCTTGTGCGAGGCGCGCTCCACGAAGATCGTCGCCGCGATCGAAAGCGTCCCGGAGTCCGTCACCTCATAGCGGTCGATGACAACGGCCGTGCCGTGCGGCACCTCGCGGTCGAGCTTCCACAGGAGCTTCTCGCGGATGGTCTCCGCCGCCAGCACGCGCTCGGGCTGGTCGGACACCATGTCCTCCGGGAAGAGCGCCTCGCCCTCCTCCAGAAGTCCCTCAAGCTCGTGCATCAGGATGTCCAGCCCGTCCTTCTTCCTCGCCGAAATCGGCACGACGGCGCGGAAATCCAGCTTTCCCTGATACGCCGCAATGACGGGCAGCAGCGCCTCGGGCTCGATCGTGTCGATCTTGTTGATGACGAGAATGCAGGGCAGCCCCGACTCCCGGATGTTCTCGAGAAGCACCTCCTCGGGCTTGCCCGGAGCCTCCGGCTCCGCCACCAGCACGACGGCATCCGTGTCCGTCACCGTCTCCTCGACAATCTCCATCATGAAATCGCCCAGACGGTTGCGCGGCTTGTGGAAGCCGGGCGTATCGACGAAGACGTACTGTCCCCCGCCGCGGTTGACGACCGCCATGACGCGGCTGCGGGTGGTCTGGGGCTTATCGGATACGATGGCGACCTTCTCCCCCGCCAGAGCGTTCAGCAGGGTGGATTTTCCGACGTTCGGACGTCCTACGATGGCAAACATGCCGCATTTTGTGATGTTCATATAATAACTGCCTTACATCCTTATTTTTTACGGGAACCCCTCCCCCGGGGAGGGGGGCTGATTTGTTTTTTTCCCCCCCCGGGAGGAGGGGCGCTTATGCACCGGCTACCTCCGGCTTACGGCGAGCCCCGCGCCCTCGCGCGTGTCGGCTGCCTTGACAAAGGCCAAAAGTCCCCACGAGGCGATCATGGAGGAGCCGCCGTTTGAAAGAAACGGGAAGGTGACGCCGGTGAGCGGCAGGATGTCCATCGAGCCGCAGACGTTCAGGATCACCTGCATGACCATTGCGGAGGTCGCGGCACAGGCCGCGATGACATAGAAGGTCGAGCGTCCGAGGGACGCAGAGCGCACGGCGAAGAGCGCGAAGGTGATGATTGCCAGAACTGCGCAGAGCGCGATGACAAGCCCAAGCTCCTCTGCGACCATGCCGAAGACGAGATCGGTATCCGCCGCCGCGATGTTGTGGAGCCAGCCCTTCCCCGCGCCCATGCCGAAGAGTCCTCCGGACGCCGCGGCGGACATGGCGCGCACCTGCTGATAGCCCTTCGTGGACGGATAGTCCCACGCATGCCGCCACGCGGCGAAGCGCTCGGCGATATAGGGCTTGGCCTCCAGCACGAGGAAGCCGCCGATTCCGGAGCCCGCAAGCAGGAAGAGCAGGGACGCAAAGTCCCCCGAGCGCATGAACGCGATGACGATGAACATCGCAAAGAAGACCAGCGCCGTGCCGAAGTCGGACATCAGCGCAAGCATCCCCACGCATGCGCCCGCGAGGATGACGAAGAGGATCATGTTGCGCCGCGCGAAGAGCCGGTCCAGCGTCGCCGTCCCCGCGCAGACGAAGCAGATCTTCGCCAGCTCCGAAGGCTGCACGGACATGCCGCCGACCTTGATCCAGTTGCGGTCGCCGAACAGCAGCGTCGCCGCCAGAAGCCCCAGCGCACCCGCCGCCGCCAGCCAGCGCAGCCTCTGCGCGAAGTCCAGCCTGCGCAGAAGCAGGCAGAGCACGATGTACGCCGAAAAGCCCAGAAGCACGGAGATCAGCCACTTGGCAAGCTCCTCCGGATGCGAGGACGCGATCACGCCGAGTCCGACCGTCGTCAGAAACAGCGCCAGCGCCTCGATCTCGATGCCGGCCTTGCCGAAGGCACGGTTCAGCGCCAGATACGCCCATCCGAGCAGCGTGAGAATCAGAAACGTCGGGATGAGCATCCACGAAAGCTTCTCCCCCGCCGAAATGACCAGCTGCGTACACAGAAGGATCTGGAACTCCGTGATCCACAGCATGATGACCCACGGCCTGACAAGGAGCCCCGGACGCGTGCGCGTGCGCGCCTGCTCCTCATGCTGCTCCTGCGTCGACGGCTCGAAGGTCAGGTTGACGGCATGACCCGAGGGCACGTCTCCGACGGTGAGTCCGTCCCCCGCCGCAAGGCGCACGGGACGCACCACGCTTGCACCGTTTCGCAGGATCGGATGTCTCCCGCCCAGCGGATACAGCGTCCACTCGCCCCGCGCGTTGCGCGTGACGGCGGCCTGCAGCCTGGCGACGCTTTCGTCCGGGATGCGCACATCCGAGGCCGGCGCGCGCCCTATGATGTTTTCCCAGTGCGAGAGCGCGAACGCCCCTCCGTCCTCCCGCCGCAGCAGTCCCCACAGCTCCGGGGCATACCGTTCCCGCAGCAGGGACGCGATGCACGAGCCCACAATCATGAGCGCGAGAATCACCAGAAGCGGCCGTATATACGTCGTCAGCGCCCGGGAAAGCGCCGGATGCGCCGAAAACAGATTGTCAAGCGCCTGCACCAGCCACTCCGGGCTGCGGACGGATGAAATGAAGTCATTCATGTGCCTTGCCGTTACTCCCGCCGCTTCTCCTGCGGCAATAAAAAGAAGATCAATCGAAAAAAAAGGGGGAAAAGCCCCGTATGACCCCCAAAAGCCCCCCCTTGGGGGGACCCTCGGCGGGCGGGGCGTTTTCCCCCGTGCGCGCAAAAATATGGGGGAAAATCCTTTACTTCATGCGGTACAGCTCCGACAGGATGCGCGCCGTGCCGACGACCGCGTCCTCCGCAACGCCCGCCGTAAAGCTTGAGCTGCGCGCCTCGTAGCCGCCCTCGGCGAAGGCGGAGTACATCGGCATGTAGTCCTCGCAGCCGTTCGTGCAGCAGCAGGCCATCGTCACCTCGTACGGAGATGCCTCGCGCACGCCGCGTCCCATGTCGGTAAAGGGCTCACCCGCGAAGCCCGCGAAGGCCAGTCCTCCGACGGTCGCCACGGACATATGCAGATGGATGATCGGGTCGGCATGCGCCATGCGCAGCTTCATCTCCGCCTCGGCGACGGCCGTCGTCAGCTCCATGCCGTGGTAGGGGATCATGTCGTCATGTCCCTCGGTGTGGAGCTTCCAGATGCGCTCCGCCTCCGGGATCTCCGCCGGGTCGGGCAGATTCGCCGGGGTCTCCAGATCGCGCACGGCATAGCGCACGGCATCCGGACCCTCCAGCGGCTGCGCCGTGCCCCAGACGGCGAGCGCACCCGCGGCGATGACCTGTCCCATGTAGCGGGAGTGCTCATAGCCGCCGATGGGGAAGGTGATGGTATCGGGGTCGTCACGGCTGCGGGAGACGTCGATGTGATTGGTGTCTCCCTGCGCTCCGTTGAAGTAGACGGCGTGAATGCCGGGGATCGCGCCCTCCAGCGCGCGGCGGGCAAAGCCCGGGAAGTCCGCAGACCACTTGCAGCCGCCGATGACATCGGGATGCACCTGGAAGTTCACAATGTCGATCTCGGGCTTGCCCTCGCGGAGGACGCGCACCAGACGCAGCGTCTCGTCCGGAGTGCCGATGGGGCAGCGGATGTCGGGGTTTTTGCAGCCCGGATTCGTGCGGTTGGAGCCGTCCTTCATGCGGAAGCGGCGGACGAAGGCGATGCCGCGCGCCTCTCCCCGTGCGTACAGGAGCTTCGCCGGGGCAAGATCCTCCATGGCCTGCACGGCGGCGCGTCCCAGCTGGGCAAAGCACCACTCGACATACACGGGGTCATGCGGGTACAGTCCCGTGTCCATGCAGGGGCCGGTATGCGTGTGCGTGCAGGCGAGGAAGACGGCCTCCTCCGGCACGCCCGCGACCCCGGCGATGACCGCGCGTCCGTGATCGGCCATGGGCTGCGAGATGCTGATCACATCGAGTGAAAAGACCAGTGCCGTGCGCCCCTCGCCGTCGCGGAACGCAAGGCAGGTCGCCTCCAGCGGGTCAAGGATGCCTTCCGCGCGCCGCTCCGAATAGTAGCCCTGCATGCAGATGCCCAGCGGAGGGGTGATGTCGATGCGTGAAAATCCGGAATACAGCATATCGATACTCCTTTTCTCTTACGGCTCACCGTTTTATTTGTAAAGGGACACCCGGGGATTTTTCGAAAAAAGGCTCCGCCGCACGTGCGCGCGAAGCCTTTTTCCCTCTGCAGGCCGTCTTCCGTCCCCCTTATTTCAGGCACGTGCGATGCGCGAAAAAAGGGGGAGAGCCGCGGCCTGCCGCATTTATGATTTTCAGAAGAGCTTTTTCAGCTGCGCGACCTGACCCTCGATGAGCGCCGTCGCAATGCCTGCGGCGAAGTTTGAGCTGCGCGCCTCGTAGCCGCCCTCGGCATAGGCGCTTTCGACGGGGAAGTACCCCTCGGAGCCGTTGACCAGGCAGCAGGGGATCGTCATGCGGAAGGGGGAACCCTCCTTCGTGCCGCGTCCGATGTCCGTGAAGGGCTCGCCGGGGAAGCCCGCAAAGGCGACGTCTCCGAAGGCCACGCTCGACAGATAGAGGTCGAAGTGATCCGGGCCGTTCTCCAGCTCGCACATGCGCTGCGCCTCGGCGACGACGGTGGTCAGCTCCATGCCCTCGAAGGGGATCTCGGCATCGCGTCCGGCCTCGTGCATCTCATGGTACTTGTGCGCCAGCGGAAGCTGCTCGGGCGTCGGCATCTGGGACGGAACGGCCAGCACGCTGTGGGCGAAGCGGACGGGGCCCGCTGCGGCGGGTGCGCACTTGCCGAAAACCTCCAGCGCGGCTCCGGCGACGGCGCGTCCCATGTGGTGGGAGTGCTCGTAGCCGCGTGCCACATCGTCGAAGCTCTCCAGCTCCAGCCCCTCAAGCTCGCCCTCGCGCGGGTCGGTGCAGACGTGGTTCGTGTCGCCCTGCGTTCCGTTGAAGTAGACGCAGTACACGTCTCCCGCCAGAGCGCCCTCGACGGTCTGACGGACGTAGCGCGGCCAGTCCGCGGAGATCTTGCAGCCGCCGATGACGTCCGGGTGGCACTGGAAGTTCACAACGGTGACTTCCTTCTTTCCCGCTCTCTTGAAGCGGACAACCTGAACGGTCTCGTCCGGCGTGCCGATCGGAGCGTCGATTTCGGGATTGTTGACGCCGGGATTGGTGCGGATGGAGCCGTCCTTCATGCGGTAGCGGCGGATGAAGGAGACGCGCTCGGCGCGGGAGCGTCCGATGTACATCTCGGCGTCCGCGAGATCCTCGATGGCATAGCGTCCGGCATCGGCCAGCCTCGTGCCCAGAAACGCGCCGTAGCTGCGCACGCCCTCGGACAGGCTTTCGTTATTCTCCACGCCGCGTCCCACGGCGGGTCCCGTATGCGTATGCGTGCAGGCGAGGAAGATGCCCTCGTACGGCACGCCGGTCGCCTGCGAGATCAGCGCGCGGTAACCATCGTCCGTCTTCTGATTGATGCTGATCAGGTCAAGCGAATACAGCAGCGCGGTCTTCTCTCCGTCGGATACCGCAATGCAGTTGCAGTCGAGATTGTCGAGCACGCCGTCCGCGATGCGCTCGACATAGTATCCCGCAATCGGAATCCCGAGCGGAGGGGTGATATCGAGTCTGGAAAAACCTACCTTGAATGCAGCCATAGCCTGTGCACGCTCCTTTTTTTCTACGTCACTCGTTATTTTTTTCGGGCGGTTTCGCTTATTTTTCGTGTCAGAGGAGTCCTGTTGCCGCAAAACGGGTTTTTTCGCTTCTTTATCCTGTGGGGGGGAGAATGGAGGGGGCAGGAAGGAATCGTCCTTTTCCCCCCTTTGAGTGTCAGTATATCACATCGCGCGCGTTTCGGAAAGGGAAAAAAGGGGGAAATGCTCCCCCTTTTTTCAGTATTTTACAGAACGGTCATCTGCGCGGTCTTATACAGGTTCTCATCGAAGTGGTCGGGCATGACCAGAGCCTCCTCGATGTCGCGGTCGATGATGTCGTTGTCGCTGACGCAGACCACGCGGTTGGTCTTGCCCTCGAGCAGGCACTGCACGGCATGGCAGCCCATCTGGGTGGCCGTCACGCGGTCGCGCGCCGTCGGAGCGCCGCCGCGCTGGACATGTCCCAGAACCGTCACGCGCGTCTCGATGCCGGTCTCCTCGTGGATGGCTGCCGCAATGCTGTCGGCATGACCCACGCCCTCGGCGACGATGACGATGTGATGGTTGCGGTGCTGGATGCGGCCGCGGCGCATGCGCTCGAAGACATCGCGCTCCATGTCGACTTCCTTCTCAGGGATCAGGATGGAGGTCGCGCCGGAGGCTACGCCGACGTACATCGCCAGCGCGCCGGACTTGTTGCCCATGACCTCGACGACGGAGCAGCGCTCATGCGCCTGCATGGTGTCGCGCAGACGGTCGATGCTCTCCAGAGCCGTGTTGCAGGCGGTGTCGAAGCCGATGCTGTAGCGTGTGCAGGAAATGTCGTTGTCGATGGTCGCGGGGATGCCCACGGTGCAGACGCCGCAGTGCGAGAAGTCCAGCGCTCCGCGGAAGGTTCCGTCGCCGCCGATGGTGACGATGCCCTGGATGCCCATGTAGCGGCAGATGTCCGCAGCCTTCTTCTTGCCCTCGGGCGTGCGGAACTCCTGGCAGCGCGCCGTATAGAGCATCGTGCCGCCGCGCGTGTGGATGCCGTCCACGCTTCGGGCATTGAGCTCGACGGTGTCCCCGTTGATGAGTCCGTTATAGCCGCGGCGGATGCCCAGCACCTGTACGCCGTTTGCAACGGCGGTACGGACAACGGCCCGGATGGCGGCGTTCATGCCCGGCGCATCGCCGCCGGAGGTCAGGATTCCGATGGTGTTGATTGACATGGTCTTACAAAGTCTCCTTCTTCGAGATGAAAAAACAGGGCGTTTCCCCTTTGTATCGGCATTACTTTCGAACGGCTGCGTCTGAAGTCTCTCCGCGGCAGAGCTCCGGATGCAGCGGGCAGTGCGCGCAGTCGGGGCGGCGCGCGGTGCACAGGGCGCGTCCGTGCAGCACCATTCTGTGGCAGAAGTCATTGCTTTCCCCGGGCGGCAGCAGCGCCCGAAGCTCATTCTCCACGGTGCGGGGCTCGCGCGAGTGCGCAAGCTCCAGCCGGTTTGCGATGCGGATGCAGTGCGTGTCGGTCACGACGGCTCCGGGTGCTCCGAAGACGTCGCCCATGATGAGATTTGCGGTCTTTCGCCCCACGCCGGGAAGCGCCGTCAGCTCCTCCAGCGTACGCGGCAGCTCTCCTGAGTACTCCCGCACAAGGATGCGGGCGGTGTCCACGATGTGCCGCGCCTTCGTGTGATAGAAGCCGCAGGAGCGTATGAGCTCCTCCACCTCTGCCGTATCCGCCTCCGCGAAGCTCTCAACGGTCGGGAAGCGCTCAAAAAGCGCCGGCGTGACGAGGTTGACCCTTGCGTCCGTGCACTGCGCCGACAGGATCACGGCGAAGAGAAGCTCATACGGCTTTTCCGAGTGCAGCGCGCAGACGGGCTCGGGGTACATCTCCGCCAGCGTATCCAGAATTCTGCGCACCCTGTCCCGTTCCCCGGCGTCCGTGCGCCGTGCCTTCTCCCGCGTATCCATCCCGGCCGTGTCCCCTTTTTTTGCTTTATTCTCCGGGCACGGTGCCGTCCGGCAGCCGGAAGAGCGCCGGATCCGGCTCCGCCTGCTCGATGCTGAGCGTCTGCATGACGTACACCGTCTCCCCGTTCAGCCGGTTCTCCGAGCGCACCAGGAGTCCCGTGTCGATGTCCACATAGTACTCGGACACAAGTCCCGAGTCGTCCTCCGCCACGAAGAAGATGCAGGAGAAGCCCTCGTACAGGGTATAGCCCGCCTGCGTCACGTGCACGTCCGTGCCCCCGGCCGCCGTTTCGTACTCCGGCATACCCGCCGCGGCATCCGCCGGCATCGCGCCGTCCGGGCTTATGAGGACGTCCCGTCCCTCCTCCCATGCATAGAGCAGTCCGCCCGAGCGCAGGATGCGGCTCTCGCCGTCCGGGCGCACCCAGGTGACGGATTCCGCGCCCTCGCGCACCGCGCGTATGACCTGCGCCGAGGCGCTCGCGCCCGCGTGGGAATATGTGATCTGCGCGCTCAGCGTATACGCTGCGGGGCGGGAAAGCGTCGCGATCACGCGTCCGACGTTCTCCGGGGTGACGCTGACCTCGCGGTAGAGCTCGGGCTCGGGGTCCCCGGACTCTCCCGAGCCGCCCGCCGTCGCAACGGCGCCCGCATCCGGCAGCACGATGCCCGTGCCCCGGCGGCTCTTCAGCGTATCCGACAGGATCATCACTCCGAAAAGCAGCACCAAAACGGCCATCACGAGTACGGTGACCAGCTTTGCCGTGCGTTTTCTGTCCATGGGCTCTCCTTCTTTTTATTTCGCGTCGTCCGTCCCGCCGGCTGCGGCGGTTGTCTCAGCTGCGGCAGGGTCTGCCGCAGAGTCTGCGGGCTTTTCCCGATCCTCGGGGCGGGTGTGGAGGAATATGCGGAATACGATGACGCCCGCGACGAGCAGAACGAGCAGCACCAGCAGCGCGGCGGACGCGCCCCGGAGCGCCAGCACCACGGCGATTATGCCCAGAATCAGCGTGATTCCGTAGAGGATCGCCACGGCCTGCTTCTGATTGAAGCCCATGTCGATGAGCCTGTGGTGGATATGTCCGCGATCCGCCGAGGTGGGGCTCTTGCCCGAAAGGATGCGGCGGAAGACGACGACCGTCATGTCATACAGCGGCAGTCCCAGAATCAGGAACGGCACGCCGAAGGAGACGACCGTGTAGAACTTGAACAGTCCCTGCACCGACATGGCGGCGAGCAGGAAGCCCAGGAAGGTCGAGCCGGTATCGCCCATGAAGATCTGCGCGGGGTTCACGTTATAGGGCAGAAAGCCCGCCAGCGCGCCCGCCAGACAGGCGATGACCACGGCTACATAGAAGTCATTCGTGATGCAGCAGATGATGAGCAGCGACAGCGACGCGATGGTGCTGATGCCCGCGGCGAGTCCGTCCAGCCCGTCGATGAAGTTGACGGCATTCGTCACGCCGACCAGCCACAGAATCGTCACGGGAATGCTCAGAAAGCCGAGGTAGACGTACTCCTCCGCGCCCAGGATGTGGAAGCTCGTGAAAAACTCGATGCGCAGACCCCCGTAGATGACGGGAATGGCCGCGGCGATGATCTGGACGATGAACTTGATCCATGCCGGAAGCCGCAGGACATCGTCCAGTATGCCCAGCGTCACGATGATGAGGCTACCGACGAGGACGGTCATCATCAGCCTGTCCATCGTGCCGAACAGGAGCTCCGCTGCGAGGAACCCCAGGAATATGGCGAGTCCGCCCAGCCGGGGCTTGGGCGTCTTGTGCATGCGCCGGTTGTCCCGCGGCACGTCCACCGCTCCGATGACATAGGCGAATTTCTTGGCAAGCGGCGTCGTCACGAAGGCCACCACGCCCGCAAGCAGGAACGCAAGCCCCACGGTCAGATAATTCATGGAACCCAAAGCGCCGAGCTCCCCCCCTTATTTAATGGTACCGCAAAAACGCGTCAGCCGCGCGCGCGCGGCACGAAGCCGACCTTGCGGTAGACCTTGTCCAGCGTCTTCTGCGCAATCCTCGAGGCACGCTCGGCGCCGGAGGCGTAGATGCTTTCAAGGTAATCCTTATTTTTCAGCAGATCCTCCGTCTTCTCGCGGATCGGGCGCAGAAGCTCCACGACGCTTTCGCCGACGGCCGTCTTGAAGTCGCCGTAGCCGCGTCCGGCAAATTCGTTTTCGATTTCCTCGAAGCTCTTGCCCGTGGCGCAGGAGTAGATCGTCATCAGGTTGGAGACGCCGGGCTTATGCTCCGGGTCGAAGCGCACGCAGGTCTCGGAGTCCGTGACGGCTCTCTTGAAGGAGCGCATGATGTCGTCGGGGCTTTCCAGCAGCGTGATGCAGCCGTCGCCGCCCTGCTCGGACTTGGACATCTTGCTCGAGGGATCCAGGAGGCTCATGACGCGCGCGCCGGTCTTGGGGATGAAGGGCTCGGGCAGGACGAAGGTCGGGGAATAGACCTGGTTGAAGCGTCCGGCGATGTCGCGCGCGATTTCGACATGCTGCTTCTGATCCTCGCCCACGGGCACGAGATCGGTCTGGTACAGCAGGATATCCGCCGCCATGAGGACGGGATAGGTGAAAAGTCCCGCATTGATGTTGTCGGCGTTCTTTCTGGACTTGTCCTTGAACTGCGTCATTCTGGACAGCTCGCCGAACATCGTATAGCAGCCCAGCACCCACGACAGCTCCGCGTGCGCCGGGACATGGGACTGGATGTAGACGATGTTGCGCTCGGTATCGAGTCCGCATGCGATGTACTGCGCAAGCTGCTCCAGCGTGCGGCGGCGCAGATCGGCCGGATTCTGCCTCACGGTGATCGCGTGCATGTCTACGATGCAGTACAGGCAGTCATACGAGTCCTGCAGGGCAATCCAGTTGCGGATTGCACCGATATAGGAGCCAAGCGTCAGCTCGCCCGACGGCTTGATTCCGGAATAGATTCTCTTCTTAGGTGCATCCATATGGGGTACTCCTTACAAATTATTCGAAAAATCGCGGGGGATTCCCCGCTTTCCCCCTTTCTGTGTCATGGGGGGGAAAGCGGGGACCGGGAGCCTCTTCACGGCGTCCCTTTTTTCCCCGCGGAATGCGTCTTTTCAGCCGAGCTCCCGCGCCGCTTCTCCGAGTATGCGGATGCCGCGGTCGATCTGCTCATAGGTGGACAGCGAGAAGTTCAGCCGGATGGCGGGCACCTTCGCCTCCGGATCGATGGCAAAGGCCGTACCGGGGACGGCGGCAACGCCGCGGGGTCCCGAGATCCTGCACAGATCCGTGCCGTCCCTGCCGCTCAGGATATCGCACCACAGGAAGAGACCGCCCTGCGGCTTCTCGAAGTGCAGCGTATCCGCGCAGTACTTCTCCAGCGCGTCCGCCATGGCGTCGCGCTTTGAGGTATAGATGGCGCGCACCCGCTCCAGATGCTCATCCAGGCTGTAGCGCGACAGATACTCCGCCGCGACCATCTGGAAGAACAGGTTCGTATGGACGTCCGAGACCTGCTTTGTGACGACGAGCTTCGAGATGATCTCGCGGTTCGCGCTGACAAAGCCCAGACGGATGCCGGGGGTCAGCACCTTCGAGTAGCTGCCCGCATAGATGACCATGCCGGTCGTATCCATGCTCTTGATGGTCGGAACGTACTCGCCGGAGTAGCGCAGCTCGTAATAGGGGTTGTCCTCGATGATCGGAACGTTGTAGCGGCACGCAAGCTCCAGGCAGCGGCGGCGCTTCTCCACGCTCATGACGCGTCCCGTCGGGTTCTGATACGTCGGGATGAGGTACATGAGCTTCACGTTCGGCGTCGTCCGAAGCGCCTCCTCCAGCGCCTTGACGTTGATGCCGTCGGGTTCCATCGGTACGCCGACGAGCTTCGCGCCGTAGGAGCGGAAGCAGTTGAGCGAGCCGATGAAGCTGGGATCCTCGACGATGATGCTGTCGCCCTCGTTGAGGAAGCATTTGGCGGTGAGGTCCATGACCTGCTGGCCGCCGGAGACGATGATGAGGTCATCGTCCGGGGTGCCGATGCCGTACTTGTCGTGCAGGCGCGCCGCCGTCAGCTCGCGCAGAGGGGTATATCCCTCCGACACGCCGTACTGAAGCGCGGCCGCCGCGCGGTTGTCGAACAGCTCATCGGCGATCTCCTTCATCTCCCGCACGGGAAACGCCTCCGGCGCGGGATTGCCTGCGGCAAAGCTGATGACGGACGGGTCCTGCGTCACCTTCAGAATCTCGCGGATGGCCGAGGGCTTCAGCCCGCCGATGCGCGTAGCAAAATTATAGCTCATATGTGTTCCTTCTTTTTTTCACAAGACAAAAAACCGGGAGTATCGGTCAGATCATGAGGTTTCTCATGAAGCGGATCGTATAGTCGACGCCGCGCTGTCCGAGATCGCCCTGCCAGACGCCGGAATGCGGCTCGATGGAGAGCGCGCCGTCGTAGCCGTACTTATAGAGAATGGCCATCTCGGTCGGCCAGTTGATGGAATCCAGACCCGCAGGCGGCGCATCGAGGGTGTTGCCGTTGATTCTCACATAGCCCTTGACGTGGACGTGATAGATGCGGTTGCCCCACTCGGCCAGCTCGCCCAGGTAATCGCGGTCGGCCTCGATGCTGTGGGAGGCGTCGAACTTGATGCCCAGCTCCGGATACTCGCCCAGGACGATCTTCCACGCGTTGGCATCGATGACCCAGTTGTTCCAGTGGCAGTTATACGTCGCGACCTTCAGTCCCAGAGGACGCGCATGGTCGAGGATCTCGCCGAAGAAGTTGACGGTGGCGGAGTAATTCTTATAAATGGACAGTCCGTCGACCCAGTTGCAGCCGCAGACATAGACCGGGCAGCCGAGGCTCGCCGCAGCGTCCATCGTCTTGAAGGCCTCGTCCAGCAGATGCGGACGGATCTTGCCGTTCTCGTCCAGCGGGGAAGCGTTCCAGCGTCCGATGGAGGCAAACGGAATCCCCGCAGCCTTCGAGCGCTCGAGCAAAACGGGAGCCTTCTCGATGAATCCCTGCGCCTCGTTTTCGTAATTCAGGCACAGCTCCATGCAGTCCAGACCCTTTTCGCGCAGATAGTCGAACGCGTTCTCATCATCATAGCGGCGAATCATTCCAAGCTTCATTTCGGGTATTCTCCTTATCCTTCTCTTATTTTTCAGGCGGGAATCTTTTCATTTTTCCCTCAGCGGGCATATGCCCGTAAGCTTACAGCTCAGTATACCACGTTGCGGCGCTTTCTTCAAGTAGGCAAATGGGCAAAAATGCGTTCCTTACGCCGTACATCCCCGAAAATGCTTTTTTCGCGGCTTTTTTCCCGGAAAGCCGTGGAAAAACGCGCGGAGGTATGGTATACTGGCTCCGGCCCCTCTCTGTTTTTATCATGAGAAGGGTGCGCGGAAAGGATGATGCTTTGCCATGACACATTACTGCGCCATGACGCCGACCGCAAAGGGCATGCGGTACATGTCGGGGCTTTTCGTATTCGACGAGCGCATCGTGCTCGGACAGCCCGTCATCGGCTATATGAATGCCGCAGGCCAGATCTGGAACGAGGCGTGGCTGTCGGATGAATACTACATCCCTTCGGAAACGCATCTCGAGGAGCCTGTATACCGCCCGAGCTTCCGTCTGTCCGCAAACGGCCGGGCGCTTGACTGCGGCTGGAGCGTATGCGGCGCGTCCTGCTCCGGGGACTCCGCCGTGCTCGAGCTGGAGCATGCCTCCGCGCCGGTTCGGGTCGCTCTCCTGACCCGCGCCGCGGGGGAGGGCTGGCTTGTGCGCTCCCTGCGGATTACGAACACGGGGGAGGAGTATCTCCCGCTGGATCGCGTCGATCCGCTTGCGGGCGCGCCGTGGATCCACAAGCTGACGAATATCGTGTCCTCCTACTCCGCGCAGGAGATTCTCCCCCGCCCCGGCGCTCCGTATTTCGAGGTCGGGTACTACGCGGACAACCGCTTCATGCACGAAGGCGACTTCCGCTTCGCGCCCGTCACGGCGGAGCCTCTGCTCATCGATTCCGGCATGCACGGACGCAGCGGCTGGTCAAGGCCGTCCATCGTCCTGAGGGACAACCTGAACGGCAGTCTCTTCTGCGCGGAGCTTGCCTACAGCGGAAGCTGGCGGGCACAGCTGCGCGCGGGGCGCATGCCGGAGCGCACCTTTGCGGATTTTTCCCTGGGGCTTGCCTGTCCCGCCGGGCAGTCGCTCCGCGTGCTGGCGCCGGGCGAGTCCGTCCTGACGCCCGAGGTTCACTTCACCCTCTGCGCCTCGGGTCCCGAGGCGCTCATGCAGTCCGAGCATCGCTACATCCGCTCCTGCATCATGCCGCAGGAGCCTCCCGAGCTTCGCTGTCCGGTGGAGGCCAATCATCGGGGATATCTGGCGGATCGTGAAAACGAGGCAGACATCCTGCGGGACGTCGAGCTGGCCGCCGGGGCCGGCGTCGAGCTGTACGTCATCGATGCCGGCTGGTTCGGACGCGAGCCGAATGTCTGGTTCGACAACGCCGGAGACTGGCACGCCGGAGACTGGCTGCCGCATGATCTCGATCCCGTCATCGACCGGGTTCACGAAAAGGGCATGCGCTTCGGGCTCTGGGTCGAGCCGGAGGCGGCGGGCGCGAATTCCGCGCTTGCCCGGGCGCATCCCGAATGGATCATGCCGGACACCGCCCGGGGCCGCGCGCTCGATCTCTCGCTGCCCGATGCCGCGCGCTGGGTCGAGGCTCAGCTGGCCGACATCATCGGCCGCTACAGGCTCGACCTGTTCCGTCTCGACCACAACCACCGCATCGGAGCCGGAGCCGCACGTCTGCGGGGTCCCTTCCCCGAGAACAATCTCTGGCGCTATTATGACAGCCTCTACGCCATACTCGGCTCTCTGCGCCGCCGCTTCCCCCATGTCTCCTTCCAGAACAGCGCCGCGGGGGGCGGGAGGCTGGATTTCGGGATCCTGCGCTTCTTCCATCACGGCGAGATGAGCGACTGGATGCATACGCCCCGTGTCCAGCGGGTCTTCCGTGGCCTCTCCCTTACGCTTCCGCCGGAAACCCTCCTGCAGTGCTTCGGCATGGAGGTGGGCTACCAGGTCATGAAGGGCGATCTGCTCTTCCAGCTGCACTCCGTGCTCGGCTCCTCGTTCATCCTGCGCGGCATCGCGCCGCCGGAGGATGAACCGAATCCCCTCCTCCTGCAGGAAATCCGCCGGGTGGTCGCGCTCTACCGCTCAAAGCTGCGTCCCGTGCTCCGCTCGGGCTGTCTGATGCATCATCACACGCCTGTGCAGAAGGGCATCATGGATCCCGAGCCGTGGCTCGCCTACGAGCTCTCCGATCCCGAAAAGACCGCCGGATACGCGCTGATTTTCCGTCTGGGCGAGACTCCCTCCCCGCGCTTCACCCTTCATCCGCAGCTTGTCCCCCGGAACGGCATCTGCCGCGTCACGCTGGATCGCGCGTGCGACTCCTTCGAGTGCAGGGGGCAGGAGCTCCGCGAGGCGGGCATCACCGTGACGCTCGACCACCACTTCTCCTCCGAGCTTGTGTACTGGGAGCTTCTCTGACGAGGGGCCTTCCTTACTTCCTTCCTTACTTCCTTTTTCTTTTGAAAATCCCGCCTCCTTTTTTTAAAAGAGGCGGGATTGATCTTTTTATCCGGAGCGCTCGGGGGGGACTGCCGTGATGGCTCAAACCTTCTTTGTGGGGTCGGGGGGTGCCCCGAACCCCCTTGCTTTGATTTTTCTCTTCGCCGGGAGTGCCGTGTTTCGGGAGAGCTTTTGTGGGGTCGGGGAGTGCCC
>CAVGLF010000002.1:0-1129 GCA_963630045.1 Butyricicoccaceae bacterium
TGAGCAGCTGGGCTATGCCGACAAGATGACCCATATCTCCACCGGCGGCGGCGCCTCCCTCGAATTCCTCGAAGGCCTCGAGCTGCCCGGCATTGCCTGCCTGCAGGATAAGTAAGTTTTCCCCCCGGGAAAAGGGGAAAAAGGGACCTTTTTCGCGATTCCTTCATCGGGAAGAGCGTGCCTTCTTATGTACGCTCTTCCCGGGAAGCTCAATCGTGCTCATACAAGTATAAATTAAGGGAGAGCAAGTAACTGCCATGAATCAGAGATACCGTAAGACCGTTATCGCGGGCAACTGGAAGATGAACAAGACGCCCGCCGAAGCGCGTGCCCTGATTGAGGATCTGAAGAATACCGTTCCGCGCGCCAAGTGGTGCGAAATCGTCCTGTGCGTCCCCGCGATCGACATCCCCGTCGCGCTGAAGGCCGTCAAGGGCTTCCGTGCCTCCATCGGTGCGCAGAACATGCACTTTGAGAAGAGCGGCGCGTACACCGGCGAGATCAGCGCGCAGATGCTGGCTGAGCTGGGCGTCAAGTACGTCATCATCGGCCACTCCGAGCGCCGTCAGTACTTCGCCGAGACCGACGTGACCGTCAACAAGAAGATCCATGCCGCCCTCGAAGCGGGTCTGCGTCCGATCGTCTGTGTCGGCGAGTCCCTCGAGCAGCGCGAGCAGGGCATCACCCTGGAGTGGATCCGTCAGCAGGTCAAGATCGCTCTCCTGGGCGTCGAGCCCAGCGCGGTCAAGCGCATCATCATCGCCTACGAGCCCATCTGGGCCATCGGAACCGGCAAGACCGCGACCGCCGATCAGGCTGAAGAAGTCTGCGGCTGGATCCGCGACTGCATCCGCGAGCTCTACGGCGCCCGCATCGCCCGTGCCGTCACCATCCAGTACGGCGGCTCCATGAACGCCGGCAACGCGGCCGAGCTCCTTTCGAAGCTCGATGTCGACGGCGGCCTCATCGGCGGCGCGTCCCTGAAGGCTCCGGACTTCGCGGCGATCGTGAACGCGGCGAATCAGTAATTTGGCAAATTCCTTCGTTTTCCCGCCGGAAAAGCAGGCGGGGAAACAAAAAAAGGCTTTGTACACCTGACGCTGAAAACGCGGAAAGGCGCTTATGCGTC
>CAVGLF010000002.1:1139-22544 GCA_963630045.1 Butyricicoccaceae bacterium
GCGTCTTCCCGCGTTTTGCTTTGATTTCGGGGGATATGCTATTTTTGGGGGGAAAAACGGCGTTCCCTTTTTGCAGCCATGCGGCATCAGCGCACATATCCCCAAATTTGAACACGGAGAAAGGCAAGACAATTATGAAAAGACCCGTTACCCTGATCATTATGGACGGCTTCGGCTTCAATCCCGACAAGAAGGGAAACGCCATCGAGGCGGCGGCGACTCCGAATCTGGACCGGCTCTTTGCGCAGTATCCCACGACGCAGATCGGTGCATCCGGCATGGATGTCGGTCTGCCGGACGGACAGATGGGCAACTCCGAGGTCGGACACACCAATATCGGCGCCGGACGCGTTGTGTATCAGGAGCTGACCAGAATCACGAAGTCCATCATGGACGGTGATTTCTTCGAAAATCCCGCCCTTGTCGGAGCGGTGGAGAATGCGAAGGCGAAGGGCACCGCGCTGCATCTGATCGGCCTGCTCTCCGACGGCGGCGTTCACTCGCACAACACGCATCTGTGGGGACTGCTGGAGCTGGCGAAGCGCCGCGGACTGGATCGCGTGTTCATCCACTGCCTGATGGACGGACGCGACGTGCCTCCGGAGTCCGGAGCGGATTTTGTCGCCGAGTGCGTACAGAAGACGAAGGAGATCACGGGTAAGGTCGCGACCGTCATGGGACGCTACTACGCGATGGATCGCGAGAAGAAGTGGGACAGAGTGGAGCTTGCGTACAACGCGATGGTCTGCGGCGAGGGCGTACAGAACCCCGATCCCGTGGATGCCGTGCGTAAGTCCTACGCCGAAGGCGTGACGGACGAGTTCATCCGTCCCGTCGTCTGCACCGATACCGTCATCGGCGCGGATGACTCCGTCATCTTCTTCAACTTCCGTCCCGACCGCGCCCGCGAGATCACCCGCGCCTTTGTCGATCCGGACTTTGACGGATTCGAGAGGAAGAAGGGCTTCTTCCCGCTGGAGTACGTCTGCATGACGCAGTACGACGCGACCATGCCCAATGTGAAGCTCGCCTTCCCGCCCGAGGAGCTGACCATGCCCTTCGGCGAGGTCGTCTCCCGCGCCGGCATGAAGCAGCTGCGCATTGCGGAGTACACGAAGTATGCGCACGTCACCTTCTTCTTCAACGGCGGCTCCGAAACCGTCTATGAGGGCGAGGATCGCGTGCTGATCGAGTCCCCGAACGTCGCCACCTACGACCTGCAGCCGGAGATGAGCGCGTACAAGGTGACCGAAGAGGTCTGCTCCCGCATCGATGCCGGAACCTATGACGCCATCATCCTGAACTTCGCCAACTGCGACATGGTCGGCCATACCGGCGTGTTCGAAGCGGCGGTCAAGGCCGTTGAGGCGGTCGACAGCTGCGTCGGCACCGTGGTGGAGCATACCCTGAAGGCCGGCGGCATGGCGCTGATCACGGCGGATCACGGCAATGCCGACCGCATGCTGGATTCCGACGGCGTCACGCCCTTCACGGCGCATACGACCAATCCCGTTCCGTTCTGCATCGTCGGTGCGGATCGTCCGGTGAAGCTCCGCGAGGGCGGCCGTCTGGCGGATATCACGCCCACCATGCTGGAGCTCATGGGCATCGAGCAGCCCGCCGTCATGACCGGAAAGAGCCTGATCGAAGGCTAAAGAGCAAAGCTTTTGATCCCACAGGAGGTCTTGCGTGCTCAAAAAGCCCCGGGGTGAAAAAAGCGCCGTTCGGGGAGCGGAGAGCCTCCTGTGGGACTTTGAAAAATATCTGACAGGGGAAGGACGGAAAATTAAGCGATGAAGGTTTCAATCACGACCGACATGATGGCGCGTACCTACGGGGACGCGGAGGCGCTGAAGCGCCTTGCGGACATCGGCTTTGACGCGGTGGATTTCGGCATGTTCAAATACGACATGCACGGCGAGCTGTTTTCGGGACCCGTTCGGGACTTCGAGCGATACTTCGAGCACCTGGGACAGGTGGCGCGCGAGGCCGGCATCGAGATCGGGCAGGTGCATTCGCCCATGCCTTCCTATGTCGGAGACGATGCCGAGGACGCGTACATTCTGGAGTGCCAGAAGAAATCCGTGCGGGCGGCGCAGGCCCTGGGCGCGCCCTATATCGTCATCCATCCCTGCATTCCGGAGGAATATCGCTACGATCACTTCCGCGCCGAGACGCGGGAGATCAACATGCGCTTCTACGGAGAGCTGACGCCCGTCCTGCAGGAATGCGGCGTGAAGCTCGGCGTGGAGAATATGTTCAACTGGGACCCCGAGCGCGAGTGCATCTGCCCGACGGTCTGCTCCTCGGCGGAGGAGATGTGCGACTACGTCGACGCGCTGGGACCGCAGTTCGCCGCCTGTCTGGATGTCGGGCATGCGCAGCTGTCGGGCTCGGGCGCGCCGGACATGGTGCGCAGACTGGGGCATCGTCTGGAGCTGCTGCACGTGCATGACAACGACGGCTCCTATGACTGCCATGTCGCACCGATGCTGGGATACGGCGAAAAGACGCATTTTTCCAGCGTCGACTGGACGGACTTTGCGGCGGCTCTGCGCGAGATTGACTATCGCGGCACGCTGTCATTCGAGACGGATCAGACGCAGGCCATGTACGGCCCGGAGCTTCTGGAGGACGGCATGCGCTTCCAGCTGAAGATTGCGCGTGCGCTTGCACGCATGTGCGGACTATAAACGAAGGAGGAAATCCCCGATGGCTGTCAGCTACAGCGAGGTGCGCTACCGGAATTTCGGACGCTGCCTCAAGATTGAAAACGCCTTTGCCGAGATATATGTCACGCTGGATTTCGGGCCGCGCGTCATTCGCTACGCGCTGCGCGGCGGCTCGAACATCTTCTTTGAGGACAAGGGGCGCACGATCTTCCACGATGAGAAGGCCATGTCCGACTACTACGGACGCGGCGCATCGTGGTACATCTACGGAGGGCACCGCATCTGGGCATCGCCGGAGTCCCTGCCGGAGTCCTACTATCCCGACAACACCCGCGTCCGCTACACCGCCACGCGCAGCGGAGTCATCTTCACTCCGGCGCCGCAAAGGAAAAACGACCTGGCGATGGAGCTGGAGCTGAAGCTGGAGGAATACGGCGCGGGCGTGACGGTGAAGAACCGCATCACGAATATCGCGGAAAAGCCGAAGACCTTTGCGGTATGGGCGCTGTCCGTGCTCACGCCGGGCGGACTCGAGATCATTCCGCAGAACCGTCATGACACGGGACTTCTGGGAAACCGCGTGATGGCGCTCTGGCCCTACACCGACATGAGCGACAAGCGCGTGGCGTGGGGACATGAGTACATCACCCTTCGTCAGGACAAGCGCGCGCAGACTCCGTTCAAGCTCGGTACGGAGAACCGCCGCGGCTGGGCAGCCTATGCCTGCCACGGTGTGCTGTTCGTCAAGCATTTCCCCTTCCTCGAGGGAGCGGTCTATCCCGACGGCGGCATGAACTTCGAGACCTACACGAGCCATGCCTTTCTGGAGATGGAGTCGCTTTCCCCCCTGCGCGAGATGGCGCCGGGAGAGACGGCGGAGCTTACGGAGAACTGGGACATCATCGATGATGTCAAGTCGCCGAAAGCAGGGGACTTTGCGGGTGTCGCAAGCCTTGTAACCAAGCTTGTAGAGTAACTCCGCATTTTTTGCCGCACGCGGTATCAAAAGCCGGGATTTCCCCCTTTGTTCTGGGGAGATCCCGGTTTTTTGCTTATATTTTGGGATTGGACGTACACAAGAACCCCTATGTGCGCGGGTCTTTTCCCTTTGGCTGAGACTGCCGCAATACGAAAAAAGGGCTTATTATGGCGGGGGAGTACCCCCAAAACCCCCTTTTTCCTTTTTTGACGCCCCGGGAGCAAGGCGAGGCCGAAAAAGTGGAGCCGCCCGGCGCGAAAAGGGGGTTCGGGGGCACTCCCCGACTGCAAAGAGTTTCCCAAAGTACGGCAGTTTCCGGGCATAACAAAACGCTCCGGTTTTCCCCCGTAACAGGGGGAAAACCGGAGCGTGAAGAGACTGCTGCGCGAAGGGGAGACGATTACTCGTCGTCTTCCTCCATGGTGGCCTTCGCGTCTTCGATGACCTTCGCCTGAACCATCGGCGGGGCATCCTCGTAGCGCTCGAACTTGAGGGAGAAGCTGCCGCGGCCCTGGGAAATGGAGCGCAGGTCGATGGCGTAGGACGCCATCTCAGCCATCGGAACCTCAGCCTCGATCATCTGCAGACCGTCCTCCGTGGGCGTCATGCCCATGACACGGCCGCGGCGCTTGTTCAGATCGGAGATGATGTCGCCCATGTTGGCATCCGGCACGAAGACCTTCAGCGAGCCGATGGGCTCCATGATGACGGGGTTCGCCTTCGGGAAGCCGTCCTTGTACGCCAGACGGGCAGCCATCTTGAAGGAGAGCTCGTTGGAGTCGACCTCGTGGTAGGAGCCGTCGTACAGGGTGGCCTTCATGTTCACGACCGGGTAGCCCGCGAGCAGACCGCGATCCATGCAGTCGCGCAGACCCTTCTCAACCGCCGGGAAGAAGTTCTTCGGAACGCTGCCGCCGAAGACGCGCTCCTCGAAGACCATCTCGAGGCTGTCGCAGGGCTCGAACTCGATCTTGACGTGACCATACTGGCCGTGACCGCCGGACTGCTTCTTGTGCTTGCCTTCCGCCTGAACCTTCTTGCGGATCTTCTCGCGGTAGGCAACACGGGGCGCGGAGAGCTCCGGCTCGACGCCGAACTTGCTCTTCAGCTTCGAGCACAGGACATCCAGATGCATGTCGCCGGCGCCCGCGATGATGTATTCATGCGTCTCGGGATCGTTGTAGGCGTTAAAGGTCTGATCCTCGTCGCGCAGCTTCGTAAGACCGGAGGCGATCTTTTCCTCGCCGCCCTTGACCTTCGGACGGATGGCCTGCATGTAGCAGGGCTCGGCAAAGACGATGGGCTCGAGGGAGATCACACGCTTGGGATCGCAGAGCGTGTCGTTGGTCTTGGTGTTCACGAGCTTGGAGACCGCGCCGATGTCGCCCAGAGTGACCTCTGTGACCTCGGTGTTCTTCTTGCCGCGGACGGTGTAGATGTGACCGATCTTTTCGGGCTCGCCGGTGCGGGCATTCGTCAGGGTCATATCGGCCGTGACCTTGCCGGACATGACGCGGAAGTAGGAGAAGCGGCCGTACTGGTCGGTGACGGTCTTGAAGACGAAGGCGGAGGCCGGAGCATTCGGATCGGCCGCAACCTCTTCGCCGTCGGTCGTCAGCTGAGCCGGCGCGTCGAGCGGCGAGGGAGCATAGTCGATGATGCCCTGGATGAGCTGCAGGGTTCCGTCACCGGTGGTGGCGGCTCCGCAGAAGACGGGCGCGAGGACGCAGGTGCGGACACCGGCCTTGACGCCGCGGATGAACTCCTCCTCGGTGAAGGGCTCCTCGGCGAAGAACTTCTCCATGAGCTCGTCGTCGGTTTCGGCAACGGCTTCGGAGAGCTCGGCGCGGTACATCTCGAGCTGGTCGGCGGCGGAGGCGGGAAGCGCGACTTCCTTCAGCTTCGCATCATAGGCCTTGCCGCGGACGACGTCCACGATGCAGGCGACCTTCGTGCCGTTCATGACGGGGAAGGCCAGCGGGCAGACGGAGGAGCCGAACTGGGAGCGGAGCTGCTCGACAACGCGCACGAAGTCGGCGTGCTCTTCATCCAGCTTGGAGACATAGAACATACGGGCGAGCTTGCGGTCGGAGCAGTACTTCCAGCCCTTTTCCGAGCCGACGGCGACGCCGGACTTGGCGGTGAGGACGATCAGTCCGGTCTCCGAGACGCGCAGAGCCTGCATGATTTCACCGGCAAAATCGAAAAATCCGGGTGTATCGATAAAGTTGATCTTGCTGCCGTTGTACTCGACGGGCGCCAGAGACGCTCCGATGGAAAACTGGCGGCGGATCTCTTCGGGATCGTAGTCGCAGACCGTGTTGCCGTCGGTGACTTTGCCGAGACGGTCGGTGCCCTTGGTCAGATAAAGCAGGCTTTCGGCAAGAGAAGTCTTACCGTCGCCGCCGTGGCCGAGTAAGGTGACGTTTCTGATTTTGTCCGGTGTGTACCCCATGTTGATACTCCTTTATGGCGATTGAATTAAAAGATAGTCCGCATTACGTAATATTATACACGAAGCCCTGTATGATTGCAAGTATTATTTTGGCGTGTATGCAAATTTTTTACAAAAATCCGGGGGAAATCAGCGGCGGTTTGCAGCGAAAGAAACCAACAAAGTCGGCGCAAACCACGCAAGCGCGTAGTAAAAGACGTGAATGGGCGTGATGGCGGAGGCGCAGCATTTATACAGCAGGAAGAAGTTCAGGATGATGCCCGCCGCAGCCGCAGCCAGCCCGATGATGAGGGACGCGTGAGAGGCCGCGCGGATGCGCCGGCCGGAGATCACGGCATCCGCATAATTGGCGGTGGAGTCCACGGCCAGTGCGCAGAGAGGCTCGTCATCCAGTCCGTCGCGCATGGCGCTGGAGGAGATGCGCTCTCCGAGCTCGGGGTAGCCCGTCGAGTGCGGGGGAAGGCGGAACTTCGCTTCGACCAGCTGGGATGTGAGGTTGAAGTCGCGCACGGCGAGCACCGGCGTCAGACGGCTGCGCACGAGGGAGCCCAGGGCGCGGCGCACGGAGGGCTGAACGTCGTATTTGACGGAGTAGAGCCCCGCAAACTGCGCGTTGATGGCGACGAAGATGCCGCTCTTCATATTGATGCCCTCGGGAATCCGGATGCCGGAGCGGAGGATGAAGTTCGCCGAGCCGACGAGCACGCGGTCGGAGTTGACATAGGCACCCATGCCGCCCGTTTCATAGAATTCGAAGTTCTCCATGAGGGGCATGTTCAGCGGTACGCGCGAGAGGGACGCCGCCAGAGCTCCGTGGAGGCTGCTGCCGGAGGCCTTGAGCACGGAGAGCGCGCAGAGGTTGACCTTCTCGGGCGTGAAGCCGGAGAAGACCTTCACGGGGGAAATCGAGATCATCTTCGTGGGGAAGAGATCGCGCTCGAGAAGGGTGCAGGACTCGATGCCGCTCAGGGTATCGGAGGCGCCGGGACCCGCTATGACGCTGCCCGTACGCGCAAGCCGTCCCGAGACGGAAACGGAGGGCAGAAGCTGCGCCGTGAGAAGCCCTCCGGGCAGCGCGACGGCCAGAAGCGACGACCATGCCCACAGGAAGCTCACCTGTCCGGAACCGGCAATGGAGGCTATGGCGGCGAGAACGCAGGTGAGAAGCAGCGCCAGAGGCGAGTAGTATCCGAGGAAGCGTTCGACGCGGTCCTCCTCCCACAGGCGGTCCATCAGACGGCGCTCAAGCCCCGCGGGCTCCTGCTTGTAGACCGTGCGGACATATCCGTCAGAGGTTCGGGAGCCGTTGACGGCGGCATACCGCCCCGAGGAGCGCGTGAGCGCACGGCAGCTGTTGATGACATTGCGGTAACGCGCAAGACGCGTCAGCATGCAGAAGAAGAGCTCCAGAATCACGGCCGGGTGATAGGGAAGGTAGCCCCCCGAGGCCGGGGAGACCATGATCTGCATGGTATACAGAAGCGTCGCAAGGCAGGAGAAAAACATCAGTGTTTCCGCCTTGAAGCGCCGTTTGAAGAGCATCCGGACGCCGTCGGCCAGCAGGGACACGGACAGGAACATGGCGGCCAGCAGCAGCACGTTCAGAATGAAGAGGTAGACGAACGGCAGCCGCACATAGGAGATGAAGGAGGGCAGCGGCAGGCCATAGGTCGGCGCACAGGAAATGTACGCGGACAGCAGTCCCAGAAGCATCACGACCCACGTGCGCCAGCGGTAGTATCCGACGGCATTTTTGGCCTTGGAGAGCGCATCGGCGGGGGAAAGTCCGCGGAAGCTGCGCAGATCGTCGCTCAGGGCGGGTCCTTCGGGCTCCGAGACGCGGGGCGTATGGGTGACGGGCGTCTGCTCGACGTACTCGGGCTCGGGACGGCGGCGCGGAGCCTTCGGCGCACGCTCGGAGTGCGCCTTCTTCTGCTCCATGACGCTCGAGACCCGGTCGGCGATGGTGTCGCGCACGTCCGGCTCATCGTCTTCCTCCCCGGGCGGCGGAACGGAGGCTGCGGACTCGGGGGATGCGGCAGCGCCGGCTGCATCCGGCATGTTCGACATGCCGGGCATGTTCGGAATGCCGGGCATCTCCGGGGCTGCGGCTGAATCCGCGCCCTCCGGCGCGTCCGCAGGCTCCGGCGGGGGAGGCGTCTGTCCGGACGGTTCCCCGGGGGCTGCTTCTGAGGGAGCCGCGTTCGCGGGCGCGCGGCTGTATTCCTTTAATATATCATCCAGCGCGAATCCTTCGTCGGAGGGCGCGGAGGGGTCTTTCGGCGCATCGCTGCCCAGAAGCGCGATGATCTCATCAATCTCGCCGTCATCGGGGAGGGGGGAGGGGATATTCTGGTTCGGGATTCGGGATTTCCCGGTTTCATTTTCCCGCATAGGGACACCACCTTAAATAAAAAACTCATACCGGCGGCGGGGGAAAATCCCCCGCGCGGGAGAAAAAAAGCAGAGGAAAATCCTCCGAAGAGGGGGTAAAAAGCGCATATGCACGCCCCACACGGGGGACGGGGGGAGCGGACGCTGCCCTGACTGAAAAAATGCGCGCTTTCCTCAGGGAGAGAGGGGCGTCAGCGGCCCAGACGGCGGCGGACGGCCTCGAAGAGCACAACGGCTGCCGCGGCGGAGGCGTTGAGCGACGGGACGGAGCCCTTCATGGGGATGCTGACGAGGTAGTCGCAGCGCTCGCGCACGAGACGGGAGAGCCCCGCACCCTCGTTGCCGATGACGATCGCCGCCGGACGGCTGAAGTCCGCGTCGTAGAGGCTGGTCTGTGCCTCTCCGGCGGTGCCGAAGACCCAGATGCCGTGGTTCTGGAGCTGGACGATGGTATCGGAAAGGTTCGTGACGCGCGCCACAGGCACATGCTCCAGCGCACCGGCCGCAGCCTTGGCGCAGGCGGCGGTCAGGGAGACGCTGCGGTGCTTGGGGATGATGACGCCGTGCGCTCCGGCGGCGCCCGCCGTACGCACGATGGCGCCCAGATTGTGCGGATCGGACAGACCGTCGCACAGGACGATGAGCGCGGGCGCAGAATCGGCATCCGCGGCGCGCAGGATGTCCTCGACGGTGGCGTATTCGGCGGCGGGGACGGCCGCGATGACGCCCTGATGGGCGCCGGTCTCGCTCATGGAGTCGAGCTTGCGGCGGTCAACCTCCACAAGGGGGATGCGCGCGGCCTGCGCACGTGCGCGGATCTGCGCGAGAACCGAGTCCTCGGACGCGTTTTTCAGAAGATAGATCTTGTCAATGGGTCTTTTGGAGACTAAAGCCTCCGATACGGCATGGCGGCCCTCCAGCACGGAGCGCTCGCCGGAATCATGCGAATTCATCGATTATACACCTACTATTTTACAACATGTATAGCTATCTACCCTACAGTTTACCACAGAAAGCCCCCGATTGCAATGGAGGAACGCAAAAGAGGACGGCTTTCTACAGAATAAACAAAAGCGGGAAAGCACTTTCGGGCATAGTTGACAATTGCCCGCTCATCTGCGGCACACCTCTTCAAGGAATGGGGGAACGGGGAGGCGATTCGGTGTTATTGCACGGAAAAAAGACGAATATTCACGGCAGATTCGTCTCGATGAGGATGAAAAGCGTTTGACATGGGCATAAAATTCTGGTAAAATACTCGAATATGACGGCCTTTATCATGAAAGGCCGGAATCAGAAAAACGGAGGAATGCGGCAATGGACAATCAGGTGCTCCAGATTGCGGAACGAATTCGCGAACTGCGGGATATCAGCGATATCTCGATTGCGGACATGGCGAAGTGCTGCGATGTCTCCGAAGAAGAATACGCAGCGTGCGAGGCGGGCAGGGTCGACTTCTCGTTCACCTTCCTGTACAAGTGCGCGGCGGCGTTCGGTGTGGAGCTGACAGAGCTCCTGACCGGTGATTCTCCGAAGCTGACGGGATACACCGTCACGAGAGCCGGAGAAGGACTGCCGATCAAGCGGCGCGAGGGCTTCAATTACGAAAACCTCGGCTATCTTTTTCGGGACAAGCTTGCGGAGCCGTATGTCGTAACGGCGCCGTACCGTGCACAGGACCAGGACGCGCCCGTGCATATGACAACGCATGAGTATCAGGAGATGGACTATATCCTGAAGGGCAAGATGAAATTCGTCTACGGTGAGCATATCGAGATTCTCTGCCCCGGTGACGCTGTTTACTACGACAGTCGCCGGGGCCACGGGATGATCGCGACCGGCGGAGAGGATTGCACGTTTCTGGCAATCGTCATCCGCAAAGGATAAGCGGCATGAGGAGGGCGGCGCTCCCGAGTGTAGGAACGGAGCGTCAGGATACCCGCATGAACCGCGTGTGCTCTCAAAAGAAAGAGGATTTGACGAATCATGGAAGCCATCTATAAGGAATACGTAACAGAAGAATTCGACGCAAACGGTACTCTGACAAAAATCGATTTCCACTACCCCGACAACTTCAACTACGCCTTCGACGTGCTCGACGAAATCGCGCGGCGCACCCCTGACGCGCTGGCGATGCTCTGGTGCGACGAGGAGGGACACGAGCGGAGCTTTACCTTCCGCGAGATGTCCGAGCTGTCCAACCGTGCTGCGAACGTATTCCATTCCCTGGGCATCCGCCGCGGAGACCGCGTCATGCTGGTTCTGAAGCGGCATTATCAGTTCTGGTACGCCATCATGGGTCTGTGCAAGGTCGGCGCGCTGGCGATTCCCGCCACGCATCTTCTGACCACGCATGACTTCACCTATCGCTTCAATGCCGCCGGCGTGAGCGCCATCGTGTGCACCGCGGACGGCTGGACCATCCCCAGCATCCTCGAGGCGGAGCCTGAGTCTCCCACACTGAAGCACAAGCTGCTCGTTCACGGCAGCCACGAGGGATTTCTGGACTTCGACGCGCTCATCGATGCGGCGTCCCCGGTCTTCGAAAGACCGACGGGGGACGAGGCCACGACGAACGGCGACAAGATGCTCATGTACTTCACCTCCGGCACCACGGGCATGCCCAAGATGGTGTGGCACAGCTTCACCTACCCCATCGCGCACATCGTCACGGCGGCGCACTGGCATCATGTCGAGCGCGGAAAGCTGCACTTCACCGTCGCGGAAACCGGCTGGGGCAAGGCCGTCTGGGGCAAGCTCTACGGCCAGTGGTTCTGCGAGGCGCCGGTCTTCGTGTATGACTTCGAACGCTTCCACGCGGCCGATGTGCTCGAGCATATCCAGCGCTATCAGATCACGACCTTCTGCGCGCCTCCGACGATCTACCGCTTCTTCCTGGCGGAGGATCTGTCGAAGTACGATCTGTCCTGCGTCCACGCCGCGACCATCGCGGGCGAGGCGTTAAACCCCGAGGTCTACAACGAGATCTACCGCCGCACGGGACTCAAGATGCGCGAGGGCTTCGGACAGACCGAGACGACCCTGACCGTCGCGACCCTTTACGGCACGGAGCCCAAGCCCGGCTCCATGGGCAAGCCCTCCCCGGCGTATAAGGCCGACATCGTGGACGGCGAGGGAAAGCCCACGCGTCCCGGCGAGGTCGGCGAGATCGTCCTGCACATCGAGGACGGCAAGCCCTGCGGCCTCTTCGGCGGCTACTATCACGACGACGAAAAGACGGCGGAGATCTGCCGCGGCGGCCTGTACCGCACCGGCGACATCGCCTGGCGCGATGAGGACAACTACTTCTGGTATGTCGGACGCGCGGACGACGTCATCAAGAGCTCCGGCTACCGCATCGGACCGTTCGAGGTCGAAAGCGTGCTGATGGAGCATCCGGCCATTCTGGAGTGCGCCGTCACGGGCGCGCCCGATCCCGTCCGCGGACAGGTCGTGAAGGCGACGATCGTCCTGAACCGCGGCTATGAGCCGAGCGACGCGCTGACGAAGGAGATCCAGACCTACGTCAAGACCCACACCGCATCCTATAAATACCCCCGCATTGTCGAATATGTCACAGAGCTTCCGAAGACCATCAGCGGCAAGATCCGCCGCTCCGAGCTGCGCAAGAACTGAACATCTGGGAAGAATCCGCTTTTTATGCGCCCGGGGCGAAAAAGCGGGCTTGCCGAACACAAGGAAAACCCCCTTAGATTCTAAGGGGGTTTCCGATGCATAAGAGGAGTTAAATATGGCTATCTGGGAACTGCTTATTCTGGCGGTCGGCCTGTCGATGGATGCCTTTGCCGTGAGCGTCTGCAAGGGATTGGCCTGCAAGAAAATGCGCTGGGACGGCGCACTTGCCTGCGGACTGTACTTCGGCGGCTTTCAGGCGCTGATGCCGACGATCGGCTACCTGGTCGGCTCCCGATTCTACACCTATATCGAGCGCTTCGACCACTGGATCGCCTTCGTGCTGCTGGCGCTCATCGGCGCCAATATGCTGCGCGAGGCGCTGTCCGGCGAGGATGAGGAGGTGGATGCCTCCTTCGGCGTCCGGAGCATGCTGGTGCTGGCCGTGGCGACGAGCATCGATGCGCTGGCCGTGGGCGTGTCGCTCGCATGTCTTCAGACCAATATCGTGCTGTCGGCGCTTCTCATCGGCGCATGTACCTTCGTCATCTCCTTTGCGGGTGTGCGCGTGGGCAATGTCTTCGGCACACGCTATAAGAAGAAGGCCGTCATCGCGGGCGGCGTGATTCTGATCCTCATCGGAATCAAGATCTTAATCGAGCACCTCATCGGTGCGTAAGGCCGGCAGACCGGAGGCATATTGAAAGGGGAACGGGAAATGCGGAAATTTGAGCTGATTGCTCCGGAGGATGGCTGCACCGTGCAGCTGCATACCGACGTGCAGCGGACGTTTGCGGAGAATCTGGAGGCGAGGCTTGCCACAAGCGGAGATCTGACCTATCAGTGGAACGACCTTCACTCGGAGGGGACGGATCACTCCTTCCCGCGTCCCGTGACATTTTCCTGGAGCGGCGGCGCAGGCGTGCTGGAGCTTTCGGAGCGGGAGGATTTCGCGGACTGCCGCAGCTTCCCCGGCGAGAACGGCGCACAGGTGTGGAATCTGCCCATCGGAAGGGAATACCTGTGGCGCGTGCGCGGCACGGACGGGGTGAGCGGGACGCGCCGCTTCACGACGGAGGACTGCCCGCCGCGCTGGCTGTGGATTGACGGCAACTCGAACGCGCGCGATCTGGGCGGATGGCGCTCGCGGGACGGAAGGCGGCGCATCCGTCAGGGACTCGTCCTGCGCACAAGCGAATTCGACACGCACCTCGACATCACGCCGGAGGGCATCCGGAGGCTGACGGGGGAGCTCGGCGTGCGCACGGATCTGGATCTGCGCGGGGAGGCGCTGGGGCAGCGCACGGACTCCGTGCTTTCGCCCTTCGGCGTCGAGTGGATTCTTTTGCCCATCGAGCCGTACATGAGGATCTTCGACGAGGAATGGAGGGAGAATCTGGCGCAGTGCTTCCGCGTACTGGCGGACAGCTCGAAGTATCCGCTCTGCTTCCACTGCTGGGGCGGTGCGGATCGCGGCGGGACGCTGGCACTCCTGCTGGAGGCACTCCTCGACGTGGATGAGGAGGACATTCTCCTCGATTACGAGCTGACCACGCTGTCGGAGTGGGGCGTCCGCACGCGCAACTATACGCACTTCGCGCAGATGTGGGAGAAGCTCCACAGCTTCCCCGGAGACACGCTTTCGGAGAAGACGGAGTACTTCCTCGGCACTCTGGGCGTGGAGGCGGAGGTCATCCGGGCGCTCCGGGAAAATCTGACGGAGGAAGTATGACGAGGCTCGATAAACTCCTGTGCGACATGGGGCTCGGGACGCGCAGGGAGATCGGGACGCGCATAAGACGGGGCTGCGTGACCGCGGACGGCGTGACCGTCACGCGTCCGGAGACGAAGGTGGACCCCGAGCGCACGGTCATCACGCTGGACGGAGAACCGCTGGTCTATAAGCGCTATGTCTATATTATGATGAACAAGGCGCCGGGGCTCCTGTGCGCGACGCGTGACCCGAAGCTCCCGACGGTGATCTCGCAGCTGCCGGAGGAGTACAGACGCAGGGGCGTGTTCCCGGCGGGACGGCTGGACCGCGATGCCGTGGGGCTGCTCCTCATCACGGACGACGGAGACGCGGCGCATATGCTCCTGTCCCCGGCGCGTCATGTGGAGAAGACCTACCTCGTGCGCTATGAGGGGACGCTTGCGCCGGACGCGCAGGAGCGCTTCCGGAAGGGCATCCGCATCGACGGCGATGAAACCTGCCTGCCCGCGCAGCTTGAGCCTGTATGCGGGGGCGAGGCGCGCGTACGCGTGACCGAGGGACGCTACCATCAGGTCAAGAGGATGATTCAGGCGGCGGGCGGTACGGTCACATGGCTGAAGCGGGAGCGCATGGGGCCGCTGGAGCTCGACGAAGCACTCGCTCCGGGCGAGTGGCGCGAGCTTTATCGTGATGAAATTGCCAAAATAGAGGAAATCAAGAAAAAAGTGCGAAAAACGGGGAGCAAAACGGACGAAAGCGAAAATTGAGCCCGGCACGTTCGGTCAAAATCCCCGTATGCACGATAGGCAGAATGAATAAAAGATTCCGCAAACGTTTGGTTAATCCCCCCCTATACGTTCGGGAAATATTCTGCTATAATATGGTCAATGAAACCCCTATACAGAAACTACGGAGGTTAATCTATGTCTAGCGTAACACTGAAAGGCATCTACAAGAGATACGCGGGCGGCGTTACGGCGGTTTCCGATTTCAATCTGGACATCGAGGATAAGGAATTTATCATCCTCGTCGGCCCGTCCGGATGCGGCAAGACCACTACGCTGCGTATGATCGCCGGTCTGGAAGAAATTTCCGAAGGCGAGCTGTACATCGATAACAAGCTGGTCAACGATGTTGCCCCGAAGGATCGCGACATCGCGATGGTTTTCCAGAACTACGCTCTGTATCCGCATATGACCGTTTTCGAGAACATGGCCTTCGGTCTGAAGCTCCGCAAGACTCCGAAGCCCGAGATCAAGAAGCGCGTCGATGAGGCTGCTCAGATCCTGGATATCGCCCACCTGCTCGACCGTAAGCCGAAGGCTCTGTCCGGCGGTCAGCGTCAGCGTGTTGCTCTGGGCCGTGCCATCGTCCGTGACCCGAAGGTCTTCCTTCTCGACGAGCCGCTGTCCAACCTGGATGCCAAGCTGCGTGCCCAGATGCGTACGGAGCTGTCCAAGCTGCACCAGAAGCTCGCCACCACCTTCATCTATGTTACCCACGACCAGATCGAGGCCATGACGATGGGTACCCGCATCGTCGTCATGAAGGACGGCTTCATCCAGCAGGTCAGCGCTCCGCAGACCCTGTATGAAAAGCCCGCGAACCTGTTCGTCGCGACCTTCATCGGCACGCCTCAGATGAACACCATCACCGGCACCGTCGTGGATGAGGGCGGCAAGACCTACATCCAGATCGGCGAGTACAAGATCCTCCTGCCCGATGACAAGGGCCGCAAGCCCGAAGTCTTGGCCTATGCCGGCAAGGAAGTCATCGTCGGTATCCGTCCGGAAAGCCTGCACGATGAGCAGCGCTACCTCGACGAGTTCCCGAATTCCTCCGTCACCGCTCACGTCGACCTGGTCGAAATGATGGGCTCCGAGACCTATCTGTACCTCCTCCTCGAGGGACAGAACTTCATCGCCCGTGTTGCTCCGACTTCCACCGCCCGTAACGGCGATAAGGTCAAGATCGCGATCGACAACACCAAGATCCATCTGTTCGACAAGGACACCGAGAAGACCATCACCAACTGATTGCAGTCCTGCTGAAATCAGCTTTCCCTTTTTTGCATGAACAAATTCGCTCCGGAGTCTTTACCAAAGAAAGACTCCGGAGCGGTTTTTTGCGGCTTTCCCCGGGAGGAAAGCCGCCGTGCCGCAAAATGCGGGCGTTCCCGATTTTTTATAAAAGAGGACTCACGGCGCACCGCGCAAAGCCTCCGCCGGGACGAATTTACAGAATAACGGTTGACTGTCCGCGAAAAAGCGGTATAATCGCTCTTATTATAAGACTCATGCACGCCTCCCGCCCTTCGTCCCTTACTGCGCGGACGCCGGGGGGGAGGGGGAGGACATGAATAAAAAATGGAGAATCCGGGATGAAGCACAGAAGAAATTGTTACACGCGCGCACTGGCGCTCCTTACGGCGGCGCTGATGTGCATCGGACTTGCAGCCTGCTCCGGCGGCGGCACGGGCATACCTGAGACCACGGCGGCCGCGGCGGTCGAGACGACTGCCGCAGCTGAGACTGCACAGACAACCCAGGCTCCCGAGACGACCTCGGCGCCCGAGACGACGGCGGCGCCCGAGGAAAAGCCCGACACGCCGCTGGTCGTTGCCTGCGGCTCCTTTTCCGGGAAATTCTCTCCCTTCGCCGCGGATACCTCGAATGACCAGGACGTTGTCAGCATGACCCAGATTTCGCTCCTGACGACCGACCGTACCGGCGGCATCATCCTGAACGGCATCGAGGGCGAGCAGCACGAGTACAACGGCACGATGTACACCTATACCGGTGCGGCCGATCTCTCTGTCGAGTATGACGAGAAGGCCGACATCACCACCTACCGCGCCTCCCTGCGCCATGACCTGACCTTCTCCGACGGAGAGCCCGTCACGGCGGATGACATCATCTTCAATTATTATGTCTACCTGGACAGCTCCTATGTCGGCTCTGTGACGCTGAAGTCCTATCCGATCATCGGGCTGACGAATTACCTGTACAACAACTCCCGTGCGGAGGACGTCAGTGTGACGGAGGATGACATCGCGGCGCTGATTGAAGCTCCGGACGAGGGCTTTTCGGCCGAGCTTGCGGTGCTCATTTCCGATACCCTGAGCTCGGAGCTTGAATGGGTCAGATCCCTCTACGGCAACGAGAGCTACTCCGCGTATACCGAAGCGTACCCCAACGCCAAGGATCTTCTCTATCTCCTCTACGGCACCGACGCCGAGTACGATTCCACGGCGGTCGAGTCCGAGGAGGAGGTCGTCGCAAAGCTCCTTGACGAGTACGGCACGAACTACAGACTCATGGGCATCAGCTACGGCGGCAGCGAGAGCTACTTCGACGAGACCGTAAGGAGCATGGCGGAGGACTACCTGTTCGGGAAAAGCCTCTCCGAGCTGGGCGGCGGGGAGGTCATGAGCATCGAGGGCATTACGAAGCTCGACGAGTACACCGTTGAGATCCGCACAAAGGGCTGCAGTGCGTCCGCTGTCTATTCGATTCTGGGCATCAGCATCGCGCCGCTGCATTACTACGGCGATGAATCGCTCTACGACTGCGAGAACGGCCGCTTCGGATTTACGCGCGGCGACATAAGCTCCGTTCTGGCGAAGACCGCCGCCCCCCTGGGTGCGGGACCCTATCGCTTTGTCGGATATACCGACGGAGCCGTCAGCTTCGAGGCCAACGAGAGCTATTACAAGGGCTGCCCGGAGACCCGGTACGTCCGGTTTGAGGAGACCTCCTCCGCGGACATCATTCAGGCCATTGCAGGGGGCAGAGCCGATGCGGGAGAGACGGACGGCAGCAAAAGTGCCTTCGAGGCGATCCGCAGCTACAACTCCGACGGCTCCCTGCGCGGCGACGTGATTGATGCCTCCGCCGTCGACGCCCTGGGGTACGGCTACATCGGACTGAATGCCGAAACGATGCTGGTCGGAGACGATCCGTCCTCCGAGGCGTCCAAAAACCTGCGCCGTGCGTTTGCGACGATTCTCGCAGTTTACCGCGATGCCGCGGTCGGAGCCTACTACGGAGACGCCGCATCCGTCATCGAATACCCGATTTCCGCCACCTCATGGGCTGCGCCCATGAAGACCGACGCAGACTACAGGACGGCCTTCTCCGTCGATGCGGACGGCAGCGAAATCTACACCGACGGCATGGATGAGGCGGAAAGGTACGCCGCCGCGCTGGAGGCCGCCGCGGGCTATCTGAAGGCCGCGGGATATGCCTTCGACGAGGCCTCGGGCCGATTCACCTCAGCGCCCGACGGAGCCTCGCTGTGCTATGAAATCCTCATCCCCGGCGGAGGCACGGGCGACCATCCGGCCTTCCTGATGGCCACAGAGGCGAAGGCCGCGCTTGAGACCATCGGCATCGAGCTGGTCATAAACGATACGGCGGACGATAACACCCTGTGGAATGCGCTGGAGGCGGGTACGCAGAACATGTGGTGCGCCGCATGGGATGCCGCCATCGACCCGGATCCGTATCAGATCTACCACAGCACGGGCATCGTCGGACGGGGCGGCTCCGATTCCAACTACTGCCGCATCGACGATGCGAAGCTGGACGGCCTGATTGAGGAGGCTCGCGGGAGCGACGATCAGAGCTACAGAAAGGCCGTCTACAAGGACTGCCTCGACATCATCATCGACTGGGCGGTCGAGATTCCCTGCTACCAGCGCCAGAACATCACGGTCTTCAGCCCCGACCGCGTCGACGTGAGCACCGTTACCCCCGACATCACGCCGTATTGGAGCTGGATGAGCGAGATCGAACGCATCCGGATGAAGTAAGAAAAACCGTACACCCCACCTTCGCAGGCACAGCACAAAGGAGCCGGAACCCCCCAAAAAATAATGTCGGGGGACGGCTCCTTTTTTTGTCCTCCCCCAAAAAAGATGCATAAAACCGCAGGGGAGAGGGAAAAGCGCACACGCTTTGAAGGGATGCCCGGGGCGCGGTGCGCAATTCCCCGGGGGGAGTCTTGTACAATTGCCGCGTCCGACAGAGCCGGAAACGCCGGAAGGAGAGGGGGATCCGGCAATTTTTTCGGTGGGGATAAATCTTTACAAGGCAGGGCTGATGTGGTACAATACAAAAGTGGAAATGCCGATCCGGAATCAATCCGATGCTCCGGGCGGGACTTTTTGGATACGGAGGGATACCCCGGTGCGGATACTGCCATCGATTGACTTGAAGGAAGGAAGGGTCGTGCGCCTGTATAAGGGCGACTTTGCGACGACGCATACGGTCGCGGACAGCGCGGTCGAAACGGCGCGGCGCTTTCTGAACGCCGGTGCGGAGCTTGTGCACATGGTGGATCTGGACGGCGCGAAGACCGGCGACGGCGCGAACCGTCAGATCGTGCGGGAGGTCGTGGAGAAGACTCATGCCGCGGTCGAGCTGGGCGGGGGCATCCGCAGGATGCAGGACATCCGGGACGTGCTGGCGCTGGGCGTGTCCCGCGTGGTCATCGGCTCGGCGGCGGTGGAGGATCCGGGGCTCGTGCGGGAGGCCGTGGAGACCTGGGGAGAGAAAATCGCCGTGGGCATCGATGCGCTGGAGGGAACGGTCCGCACCAGAGGCTGGCTTCGGGACTCCGGACTTTCGTACCTCGACTTTGCGCGTCAGATGACGGATTTCGGCGTGCAGGCGATCATTTTTACGGATATCAGCCGCGACGGACTGCAGTCGGGCCCCTCCTTTGATGCACTGGAGGCGCTCAGAAAGGCCGTGAGCTGCGAAATCGTAGCATCCGGCGGCGTGACGACGCTGGAGGATATCGTGAGACTGCGGGATCTGGGCATCGACGGCGCGATTGTCGGGAAGGCGGCCTATACGGGCGCGATGGATCTCTCCCGCGCCGTGGAGCTGGCTGCGGGACGCTGAAGGAGAAACGGACGATGCTTGCCAAACGGATCATTCCCTGCCTTGACGTGCGCGAGGGACGCGTCGTCAAGGGCGTACACTTTGTCGATCTGCGGGATGCGGGCGACCCGGTGGAGCTTGCGCGGTTTTACTCCGATCAGGGCGCGGACGAGATTGTGTTTCTGGACATCACGGCGACGCATGAGCAGCGGCGCACCATCGTGGACGTTGTCGAGCGCACGGCGCGGGAGGTCTTCGTCCCGATGACCGTCGGCGGAGGCATCCGCACGGTGGAGGACTTCTATGACCTGCTGCGGGCGGGTGCGGACAAGATTTCCGTGAATTCCAGTGCGGTGCATACGCCCGGGCTCATCGATCAGGCGGCGGCGCGCTACGGCAGCCAGTGCGTGGTGGTCGCCATTGACGCAAGACGCAGTGCGAAAAACCCCTCGGGCTATGAGGTCGTCGTGAGCGGCGGACGCATCGGCACGGGATTCGACCCGGTGGAGTGGGCCAGAGAGGTCCAGGAGCGGGGCGCGGGCGAGATTCTTCTGACCTCGATGGAGGCGGACGGCACGGGCGAGGGCTTTGACATCGACATCACCCGTCAGGTGGTGGATGCGGTGCAGATCCCCGTCATCATGTCCGGCGGCTGCGGAAGGCTGGAGGATTTCTACGACGGCTTCGTGCGCGGAGGCGGCGATGCGGCGCTGGCGGCGACGCTCTTCCACTACGGGAAGCTGACCGTGCCGCAGGTGAAGGAATACCTGAAAGGACGCGGAATTCCGGTCAGAATTGCGTGAAAGCGATATTTTGACCGACCGGGTGGGGAGAGTATTGATATGGTGGATTTTGAGAAGATGCCCCTGATTCCGGCGGTGGTACAGGACGCGGACTCGGGCGAGGTGCTGATGCTGGCGTATGTCAACCGCGAGGCGCTGAGGCTGACGATGGAGACGGGGACGGCATGGTTCTGGTCGCGGAGCCGGCAGGAGCTGTGGAACAAGGGCGCGACCTCCGGCAACTTCATGCATATCGTGCAGGTGCTGGTGGACTGCGACGGCGATACGCTGCTGTACCGCGTGCATCCGGACGGACCGGCCTGCCACACGGGACACAGGAGCTGCTTTTACCGGGAGCTGCGGGATCTGACGGAGGAGTAAGCCATGCGGGAGCCTTGCGACGGAACAAAGCGTACGGACGTGAAGATGATCGCCGTGATCGCCGCGCTGGTCGTGGCCTTTACGGGGGTCGTTTCCACGCTGACCTTTTATGCCGGGCGCATGTCCGCAGGTACGGAAATCCGCGTATTCATTCAGAATTCCGCCGCACTGAACACCGCCGGAGGGACGGCAAAGCCGGGCACGGAGGTCGAAACCCGGCTTGAGACGACCGCACCCGGGAGCCGCACCGCGGCTTTGGCTCAGACATCAGGCGCCGGGAACGCATGGACGGCAGCCTCTGCCGCGGAAAGCTCTGCCGGAACGGGACTGCAGTCCCGGACGGAGGAGACGGCGGCTCCGGACGTTGCCCCGCAGCAGGAGGACGCACCCGCGTCATCGGCCGCATCGGCCGCATCATCGGATGCGGGAGAGACGCAGGAGACGGCTGCCGCCGCTTCCACCTCGACCGCAGGCGCGGGATGGACGGCGAAGGCCGACCCCGCGGGA
>CAVGLF010000002.1:22554-31433 GCA_963630045.1 Butyricicoccaceae bacterium
TTTCGCATTTTACTATAAGGAAAAGAGAGAAAACGGCATGGAAAGTCTTGAAAATCTGTACAAGGTGGTATGCGGACGCCGCGAGAACCCGCAGGAGGGGTCGTATACCTGCTACCTCTTTGACAAGGGACTCGACAAGATCTGCAAGAAGATCGGCGAGGAGAGCGCGGAGCTCATCATTGCATCGAAGAACGGCGTGCACGACGAGATCCAGCTCGAGGCCTGCGATCTGCTGTACCATATGATGGTGCTGCTCGTGCAGACGGGCGTGCCGCTGGAGGACATCGATGCAGAGCTTGCCCGCCGCGCGGAAAAGATCGGAAATTTGAAGGTCATGAAAAACGTCGACCACCTGACCTGAAATCCACCGCAGGGCGCAGGCGGCGGCACATAGGGACTCCTGAGAGGGACAAAATCAATACGTGTTTTACGGAGGCTGACAATGGGAAGGATTATCGGCTTTGGTGAGATTCTCATGCGGCTGAACCCGGTCGGATACAGAAGACTGGTTCAGGCGGATACCTTTGAGATCAGCTTCGCGGGCAGCGAGGCCAATGCCATCGTAACCTGCGCAAACTGCGGACTGGAGACGTCCTTTGTGACGAAGTTCCCGGATAACGAGCTTGGACGCTCGGCGGCGGGCGAGCTGCGCCGCTGGAACGTGGGCACGGAGCATGTACTGATGGACGGTCCCCGTCTGGGTGTGTACTTTCTGGAGACGGGCGCCTCTCAGCGCGACTCCAAGGTCGTCTACGACCGTGCGGGCTCGGCCATCGCCTGTGCCCGGCGCGGGGATTTCGACTGGGACAGCATCCTGGACGGTGCCTCGTGGTTCCATTTTTCCGGCATCACTCCGGCGCTCGGCGGCGATCTTCCCGGGATCACGCTGGATGCCCTGCGCGCCGCGCGCGCGAAGGGCGTCACCGTGAGCTGCGACATCAACTACCGCAAGACGCTCTGGCCGCCCGAAAAGGCGCGGGAGATTCTCGAGCCCATGATGGAGTACGTCGACGTGTGCAGCTTCAACGAGACGGAGGCGACGACCTGCTTCGGCGTGCAGCCGCTTCCCGGCGAGGAGCGCTGTGAGTCCATGGCGCGGCAGCTGACCTCGCGCTTCGGCTTCCGCAGAGTCGCCGTGACCTTAAGCGACAACCGGATGGCCAACGAGAACAATATCGCGGGCTATCTGTACGAAAACGGCACGTCCTACCGCTCGAAGGAACGCAGAGTCGTCATCGTCGACCGCGTGGGAGCGGGGGACTGCTTCGCCGGAGCGCTGATCGTCGCCGAAATGCTGGGCTTTGATCCGCAGCATACGGTGGAATTTGCGGCGGCGGCCTGCTGCCTGAAGTGCACCTATCCCTTCGACTACAGCCACGATACGCTGCGCGAAATCGAAAAGCTGGCGGTCGGAAATGCGCTGGACGGTCCGCAGAGGTGACAATAAAAGAAAACGCGTGCCAGGGAAAGCAGTACATTTTTTTTAAGAAACGATCCGAAGAATCCTCTCCCCCCTTCCCCGGAGGGTGCGCACCCGATGAGTGCCCCCAAAAAAAAGAGAGAGAGAGGGTCTTACGATCGTTCCCCACAAAAAACAAAAAACAAGGATAACGGAGGAAAACATCACATGTGCGGAAGCAAAAACTGGGTATTTGCCGACGGCGATCTGCCGCCCAAGGACGGAGGAGCCATGGAGGCTCACGAGGCTTTGATGATCTTCAACAAGGGCCAGAAGGACGCGACCTGCCGCGTCAGCTTCTACTTTGAGGATCGCGAGCCCGTTCGCGACATCATCGTCCGCGTTGCGGCGGAGCGCATCGTCTGCAACCACCTCGATCAGCCTCTGGGCGAACAGGGCTATCGCGTGCCCTTCGGTCAGTACGCGCTGGTCGTGGAGTCCGATGAGCCGGTCTTCTGCGTCTTCGGACGCCTGGATACCAGACAGGCGAACATGGCCTATTATTCGGTTCAGGGTCATACCTTCGACTAAAAAAATCAGCGTACACCGGGCTTTTTGAACATCGGGGGCGGCGCATGAAAAAGAGACTTATGCCTCCTTTATGCGCCCGCCCCCTTTTTTAAAAAAAGAGGCTTTGCGGGAAAGGAACAGCTGCGCAAACCTGACCCGTGCATCCCGGACGGGATATTTTGAAAAACGGGGATTTTTGAACTATGCGATTCGACTGCATCATTATCGGCGGGGGAGTCGTCGGCTGCGCGACTGCCTACGCGCTGGCGCATTATCGGGTGAAGACGCTGCTTTTAGAGGCGCAGAACGATGTGGCGATGGGGACAAGCCGTGCCAACTCGGCAATTGTCCATGCGGGCTACGATCCGAAGCCCGGAAGCGTGATGGCGCGCACCAACATCCGCGGAAACGCGATGATGGAGGATCTGTGCCGCAGGCTGTCCGTGCGCTTCGAGCGCATAGGGAGTCTGGTCGTGGGCTTTTCCGAGGCGGATATGAAGCATCTGGGCGAGCTCTATGAGCGCGGCGGGGCGAACGGCGTACCCGGGCAGCGCATACTGGATGCGCGTGAGGTGCATGAGATGGAGCCCGCGCTCGCGGATTCGGTCATCGGTGCGCTCTGGGCACCCTCTGCGGGCATCGTCGATCCCTGGGGACTGACGCTCGCCATGGCGCAGGTCGCGGCCGTCAACGGAACGGAGTTTCGCATGGAATCCCCCGTGACCGCCATTTCCCGCGAGGACGGGGGCTTTGCCGTGACGGCGGGGGGAGAGACCTATCATGCCCGCACGATCGTCAATGCGGCGGGACTGTACTCAGACCGCATCCATGAGATGATCGGAGGCACGGGCTTTTCCCTTTACCCCGACAGCGGCTCGTATTACATCATGGACAAGTCGCAGGGATCCCTGGTCTCCCACGTTATCTTCCAGTGCCCGACCGAGAAGGGCAAGGGCGTGCTGGTGGCGCCGACGGTGCACGGAAATCTGATCGTGGGGCCGGACGCCGTGCGACGCGAGGATCGCGGCGATGTCTCCACAACCGGGGAAAGCCTTGCGTATGTGCGCAGCATGGCATCCCTGAGCGTCCCCGGCATCAACTACCGCGAAAGCATCCGCAATTTTGCGGGACTGCGCGCGAGGGGGACGCAGGACTTCATCATCGGACCCTCGCCCGTGGATCCGAAATTCATCAATCTCGCGGGCATTCAGTCCCCGGGACTCTCGGCCTCCCCGGCGATCGCGCTGGAGGCGGTGGAGTGCCTGCGGAAAGCCGGGCTGGAGCTGTGCCCGAGGGAGGACTTCCGGGACGGACGCGAGCACGTGGAGTTCCGCCGCCTGCCGCGCGGGGAGCAGCGCGAGCTTATCCGCAAAAATCCCGCCTACGGACGCATCGTCTGCCGCTGCGAGACGATTACGGAGGGCGAGATCCTCGATGCGCTGCGCGCTCCGCTGCCGCCCAGAACGATAGACGGCGTGAAGCGCCGCTGCGGCAGCGGCATGGGACGCTGCCAGGGCGGCTTCTGCGGCCCGAGGGTGCACGAGATCCTGGCACGGGAGTGGAACCTGCCCGCGGAGAAAATCGAAAAGGATCGGACGGGAAGCTATATCCTGACGGGAGAGACGAAGGGGGAACGGACATGAGAGCGGATGTGACGATTATCGGAGCGGGTCCCGCGGGACTGGCGGCAGCCATCGCGGCGCGCCGCGCCGGAGCGGAGCATGTGCTGATTCTCGAGCGTGCCGGGGAGCCCGGCGGCATCCTGAACCAGTGCATCCACAACGGCTTCGGTCTGCACCGCTTCGGCGAGGAGCTCACGGGTCCGGAGTACGCGGGACGCTTCATCGACGAGCTTGACGGCATTGAGTGCCGCTACGACACGATGGTGCTGGAGCTTGCGGGACGCTGCGTCACGGCGATCAATCCGCGTGACGGACTGTTTACGGTGGAGTCCGGCGCGGTTGTTCTGGCCATGGGCTGCCGGGAGCGCACGAGAGGCGCCATCGGCGTGCCCGGAGACCGTCCCTCGGGCGTCTTCACCGCAGGCGCGGCGCAGCGCTACATGAACATCGAAGGCTATAAGGTCGGAAGCCGGGCCGTGATTCTGGGCTCGGGCGACATCGGACTGATCATGGCGCGGCGCATGACGCTGGAGGGTGCGAAGGTGCTGGCCTGCGTGGAGCTGATGCCGTATTCCTCGGGACTCAACCGCAACATCGTGCAGTGCCTTCAGGATTACGATATCCCGCTGTATCTGTCGCACACGATCGTGCAGATCATCGGACGCGAGCGGCTGGAGGCCGTCATCGTGGCGCAGGTCGGCGGGGACGGAAAGCCCGTTCCCGGCACGGAGTTCCGCATCGACTGCGATACGCTCCTGCTGTCCGTGGGACTGATTCCGGAAAACGAGATCTCCCGCGCCGCCGGCATCCGTATCGATCCGCGCACGAAGGGCCCTGCGGTCTATGACGATATGGAGACCTCCGTGCCCGGCGTATTCGCATGCGGAAACGTTGTGCAGGTGCATGACCTCGTGGACTTCGTCAGCGAGGAGGGCGAGCGCGCGGGACGCGCCGCCGCAGCCTTTGCCGCCGCGGAGCAGGAGCAGCCCTCCGATGCTGTGGAGGTCTGCCCCGGAGACGGCGTGAACTATGTCGTGCCGCAGAAAATCCGCCGGACGGACGCAGACGACCGCGTGACGCTCTTCTTCAGGGTGCATGAGCCGTGCAGAAAGGGCGAGCTTGTGGTGCGCGACGGCGAGAGGGAGATTTTCAGGAAGAAGCGGCTCTACATGACGCCGGGCGAGATGGAGCGTCTGCCCGTGCCGCGCTCTGCCGTGAAGGACGCGGGGAAGCTCACCGTCTCGATGGAGCGGAGCCTGTAGGGAAAGGGGTGTACTTATGAAGGAACTGATCTGTATCGTATGCCCCAGCGGCTGCCACATCACGGTTGAGGACGACGGCACGGTGAAGGGCAACAGCTGCGCCCGCGGCGCGGCCTACGCCGTGCAGGAGGCGGCGCATCCGCGCCGCACGCTGACCACGACCGTGCGGCTGGAGAGCGCGGCGCTGCGCCGGCTGCCCGTCCGTACGCGGACGGATATCCCGCGCGAGCGGCTCTTCGACGCGGTGGCGGCTCTCGACTCCGTATGCGTCCGGGCTCCGGTACATCGCGGAGACGTGGTGCTCGGGAATGTCGCCGGAACGGGCGTGGACGTCATCGCCTGCCGCGACGTGGAAGCCTGAAAAAAGAAAAAGGGTATATAGTCGAACAGCCCTAAAAAATACAGACTGAAGTCTGTATTTTTTAGGGCTGTTGCCATAGTATTTTCGAAAGAAATGTAGTAGAATTATTTTCGAATGCATAGAAAAGCATGATAATGCTTTTTTTGCCAATACAATACTGTATGGAGGTAGATTCACGGATGAAAGTCAATATCACCGAGACCGTGCTTCGTGATGCAAATCAGTCCCTGATTGCAACCCGTATGCCGTTCGACAAGTTCGAAGGCGCACTGGGCATGCTGGACTCCGCCGGCTATTATTCACTTGAGTGCTGGGGCGGCGCCACCTTCGATTCCTGCCTGCGCTATCTGAATGAAGATCCGTGGGAGAGACTGCGCAAGATCAAGGCCGTATGTAAGAATACGAAGCTGCAGATGCTCCTGCGCGGCCAGAACCTCTTGGGCTATAAGCACTATCCCGACGATGTCGTCCGCAAGTTCGTCGATCTGTCCGTCAAGAACGGCATCGACATCATTCGTATTTTCGACGCTCTGAACGATCTGCGCAACATCAAGGTTGCCGTCGACCAGACCCTGAAGTCCGGCGCCATCGCGTCCGGTGCCATTTCCTACACCACCTCCCCCGTGCATACGCTGGACAACTACGTCAAGCTCTGCCGCGAGATGAAGGAGATGGGCTGCCAGACCATCTGCATCAAGGATATGGCCGGCGTCATCACCCCCAAGGAGAGCTATGAGCTGGTCAGCGCCATCAAGGACGCGATGCCGGACATGCCCGTCATCCTGCACACTCACTGCACCACCGGCATGGCGTACATGAGCGTCATCAAGGCCGTGGAAGCCGGCTGCGACATCATCGACAGCGCGACGTCCTGCTTCTCCGGCGGTACCTCCCAGCCTGCGACCGAGACCCTGTACGATGCGTTCACCCAGATGGGCTATGAGATGTCCCTGGACCGCAAGGTCTTAAAGCAGGTCAACGACTACTTCAAGCCCATCCGCGACGAGTACCTGAAGTCCGGCCTCCTGAAGTCCAAGGCTCTGGCCACCGATACCGACGCCCTGACCTACAAGGTGCCCGGCGGCATGCTGTCGAACCTGATGGCGCAGCTGGAGAGCATGCATGCTCTGGATCGTCTGGACGAGGCTCTCATCGAGACTCCGAAGGTCAGAAAGGACCTGGGCTATCCGCCTCTCGTCACGCCTCTGAGCCAGATGGTCGGCGTTCAGGCCGCCACGAACGTGCTCGTCGGCGAGCGCTACAAGAACGTCTCCAAGGAAGTCAAGGCCTATCTGCGCGGCGAGTACGGCCGTGCCCCGGGCAAGATCAACGAGGAGCTTCGCAAGAAGGTTCTGGGCGACGAGAAGCCCGTCACCTGCCGCTTTGCCGATACGCTGGAGCCCGCCTTCGAGAAGACGAAGAAGGAGCTCGGCGCGAAGGCGAAGTGCGACGAGGACGTCCTGAGCTACATCGCCTTCCCGCAGGTTGCGGAGAAGTTCTTTGCCGCCCGCGAGGAGATGAAGAACCGTCACGTTCAGTACACGATTCGCCAGGTGGACTAAAGAAAATAAAGGAGATTGACCCGTCATGAATCAGAACCTTACTATCGGCGGCATTGTCCTGTACTCCCTGGTCGGAATGATCGTCGTCATCGTTGTTCTGGCGATTCTCGCCATCCTGATTACGCTGATTTCCAAGGGCGTGTCCAGTGCCACCGCCAATTCCGCCGCGGCCTCCAATGAGCCCGCGCCCGGCGCCCCCGTTCCTCCTGCCGCCGCCGCTGCCCCGGCTGCTGCCGCCGCTCCCGCCGTCAACGGAAGCTGCGGAGAGCTCATCCTGCGCGATGTGGACGACCGCACCGCCGCGATCCTGATGGCCATCGTGGCCGACCAGACCAAGATTCCGCTTGCGGAGCTTCGCTTTGTGAGCATCACCTGCGTCAATCAGTAAGTAAGAGGAGAGTAATCAACATGAAGTATCGTATCAGCTTAAACGGTAAGGATTACGAAATCGAAGTCGAAAAGGGACAGGCGCAGGTTCTGAGCATCGCCGATACCCCCGCCGCTCCCGCGGCCGCTCCGGCTGCTGCTCCGGCCGCCGCTCCGGCTGCTGCCCCCGCCGCCGCTCCGGCTGCTCCCGCTGCCGCAGGTGCGGGTGACCGCATTGTTGCCCCGATGCCCGGCACGATCGTGAAGATCGCCGTGAATCCGGGACAGGCCGTCAAGTCCGGCGAGATCCTGGTCATCCTCGAGGCCATGAAGATGGAGAACGAGATCGTCGCTCCGCGCGCCGGCACCGTCGGCACCATCGTCACCTCCAAGGGCGCGTCTGTCAACACGGATGACCTGCTTCTGACGCTTCTGTAAGCGAAGGAGGAACGCAAATATGGATATTCTTGCAACGATCCAGCGCCTGATTTCGGGCTCCGGATTTGTCCAGATGACCTGGCAGCAGGGCGTTATGCTGCTCGTCTCCTTCGTTCTGATCTACCTCGCCATCGTCCGCGAGTATGAGCCGCTGCTGCTCCTGCCTATCGCCTTCGGCATGCTCCTGACGAACCTGCCCGTCTCCGGCCTGTACACGCCGGAGCTGTGGATGTCCGATGCCACCAATATCAACTTCTCCGACGTCCTGCATAAGGGCGGTCTGATCGATATCCTGTACCTGGGTGTCAAGCTCGGTGTCTATCCGACGCTGATGTTCCTGGCCATCGGCTGTATGACCGACTTCGGTCCGATGATCGCGAACCCCTCCAGCATGCTTCTGGGCGCGTCCGCTCAGCTGGGCGTTTACGTCTGCTTCATCGGCGCGAATCTCCTGGGCTTCACGCCCCAGGAAGCCGCTTCCATCGGCATCATCGGCGGCGCCGACGGCCCGACCGCGATCTATCTGACGACGAAGCTGGCTCCGCACCTTCTGCCGGCCATCGCCGTTGCGGCGTACTCCTACATGGCTCTGATTCCGCTGATTCAGCCCCCGATCATGCGTCTTCTGACCACGAAGAAGGAGCGCGAGATCAAGATGGTTCAGCTGCGCAAGGTCTCCAAGGCCGAGAAGATCATCTTCCCGATCCTGGTCACGCTGCTGTCCGTCCTCTTCCTGCCGGATACCGCGCCTCTGCTCGGTATGCTCATGCTGGGCAACCTCTTCCGTGAATCCGGCGTTGTGGATCGTCTGTCCGATACCGCTCAGAACGGTCTGTGCAACGTGATCACGATCATGCTGGGTCTGTCCGTCGGCGCTACGGCCTACGGTGCGAACTTCCTGCGTCCCGAGACCCTGAAGATCATCGTTCTGGGTCTGTGCGCGTTCTGCTTCTCCACCGTCGGCGGCCTCCTGGGCGGCAAGCTGCTCTGCTTCATCACGCACGGCAAGGTCAATCCGCTGATCGGCTCCGCGGGCGTTTCCGCCGTTCCCATGGCGGCCCGTGTGTCCCAGGTGGAAGGCCAGAAGGCGAATCCCTCGAACTTCCTGCTGATGCATGCCATGGGACCCAACGTCTCCGGCGTCATCGGCTCCGCCGTTGCCGCGGGCTTCCTGCTCCGCATCTTCGGCTAAGCAATCCGTAAGCAATCTGCGCGCCATCCCCCTTTAAAAAAAGGGGAGAGCGCGCAGTTTTTTTATTCCCCCGGAAAAAGCCGGGGAGGTTGAGGGGGTACACCCCC
>CAVGLF010000002.1:31443-40831 GCA_963630045.1 Butyricicoccaceae bacterium
GCCCTCCCCCTTTAAAAAAGGGGAGAGCGCGCAGGTTTTTTTCCCTAAAAGCCGGGGGGTTTGAGGGGGTACACCCCCGACCCCAAAAGCCCTCCGTTCACACGGCAGCATCAAAAGACGCACACTCCCCGCGCACGGGGGAAAACGGCTCACGGGGGGAAGAAAAGAGGAAAATTCGGGATTTTGGACAATCGACGGAAAATGCCCAAAAACAACGCTCTGCCCGGTGTAAAGTTTTTGTGTTTTGCTCGTTGCACGGGACATATGGCTATGATATAATGAAGGCAATTTTCTACGGATCGGAGTGTGGACGCATCATGGAGGCACTGGAACGGAAAATCGTAGAATGCGGAAGAATCGGTGCGGGAAATGTCCTGAAGGTGGACAGCTTCCTGAATCATCAGATGGATATCCCCTTCATCGGGGAGATCGGAAGAGAATTTGAGCGTCTGTATCACGGCGAAAACATCAATAAGATTCTGACGATCGAGGCCTCCGGCATCGGCATCGCGTGCATCACGGCTCAGTACTTCGGCGTGCCGGTCGTCTTTGCGAAGAAGAAGCGTTCGAAGAATATCTTCGGCGATGTGTACACCACCAAGGTCGAAAGCTTCACGCACGGCACGGAGTACGATATCATCGTTGCGAAGGAATTCCTGGGTCCGGAGGACCGCGTCCTCATCATCGATGACTTCCTCGCCAAGGGCAGCGCCCTGAAGGGACTCATCGAGCTCGTCCGTCTCTCCGGCGCGACACTCGTCGGCGCGGGCATCGTCATCGAGAAGGCGTTCCAGGAGGGCGGCGCGCTGATCCGCGGCATGGGAGTCAGAGTGGAATCCCTCGCGCGCATCGAATCCATGGACGAACAGGGACACATCAGCTTCTGCTGACCCCCCAAAAATGAGGGGCGAAGGACTGATTTCACTTTCGGCGAAGTGCGGGGGCAGGGATACAATAAGAAAGCTCCGCTCAGCCGATGATGAAATAATTATTTTACGGAGGAACTTTTCATGAAGAAGACTCTTGCGCTGCTGATGTCCGTCATGCTGCTGGTCACGCTGTTTGCCGCGTGCAGCTCCGGACAGACCACGTCCACTACGGCTGCCGCCACCACCGCCGCCGCCACGGAAGCTGCTGCCACAACGGCCGCTGCGAGTGATTATGCGGACTTCAAGGTCGGCGCAATCTACATCAACAGCCAGAATGACACCGCCGGCTACACCTTCGCGCATCATAACGGTATCACCCGCGCTATGGAGGAGCTGGGCATTCCGTCCGAGAACCTCTACATCGTCGATAACGTTCCGGAAAACGATACCGAGGTTGCCAATGCCATCGATACCCTCGCGGGCAAGGGCTGCAACATCATCTTCGGCATCAGCTTCGGCTACATCAACGCCATGGCGGAGGCCGCCGAGAAGGAAGAGTACAAGGACATCATCTTCTCCCACGCCACCGGCTATATGTCCAACGAGAGCAATTTCAATAACTACTTCGGCCGCATCTACCAGGCGCGCTACCTCTCCGGCATCGCCGCGGGTCTGAAGTCCCTGGAGCTCGGCAGCAACGATATCGGCTACGTCACCGCCTGGGGCACCGAGTACGCCGAGACCTGCTCCGGAATCAATGCCTTCACGCTGGGCGTGGAGTCCGTCAATCCCAATGCGGTTGTCCACGTCAACCAGATCAGCACCTGGGGCGATGAGACCCTCGAGCGTCAGGCTGCCGAGACTCTGATCGACACCTACGGCTGCTGCGTCGTCGCTCAGCACTGCGACTCCGCTCAGCCCCAGCTCGTTGCCGCCGAGAAGAACGTCTTCGGCTGCGGCTATAACTCCGACATGACCGAGCAGGCGCCCACCGCGCATCTGACCGCTCCTGTCTGGAACTGGAATGTCTACTACGCGCTCGCCATGGAAACCGCGTGCAAGGATCCCGCAAACTTCATGAGCGTCGTCGGCAACTACTACGGCGGCCTGAAGGAAGGCTTCGTTGCGATCTCCCCGCTGTCCGATAACTGCGCCGAGGGTACGGCGGAGTGCATCGAGATGGCGACCGAGCTCATGATGAACGACGAGTGGGATGTCTTCTCCGGCGTCAAGCTCCGCTTCTCCAAGGGTACGGACGGTGCCTGGACGGTTGAGAAGGCGGACGAAGCGCTTGTGACGAGCGACGGCGCGGAAATCGTCGCCGCGGGCGGCGCGTCCGTTGAGGACAGCGTCATCACCGGCTCGATGAACTACTACGTCGGAGGCGTCATCGCGGGCTAAGCCAGCGGTACAGTCATCTATACCCCCGAAGCTTTTGCTCATTTCCCTCTTTTTTGAGATAACGACGTACCTTGTGAGGTGTACAGGATGAACGAAGCACCCTATGTGGTCGAGCTGCGGAATATCCGTAAAAGCTTCGGTCGCGTTGAAGCCAATAAAAATGTCAATCTGAACCTCCGAAAGGGCGAGATCCTCGCCCTTTTGGGGGAAAACGGATCTGGAAAAACAACGCTGATGAACATGCTGTCGGGCATTTACAAGCCGGACAGCGGTTCTATTTATATCGACGGCCGCCATGCGGTCATCAACTCCCCGGAGGACGCCAAGAAATTCGGAATCGGCATGGTTCACCAGCACTTCAAGCTTGTGGACGTATTTTCGGTTGCGGATAATATCTGGATGGGCAACTCCGGATTTTCTTTTCTGAGCCGGAACCGCTACAGAAAGATCGATGAGATCGCGCAGAAGTTCGGCTTCGACATCGACTCCACGAAGATGATCTACAACATGTCCGTCAGCGAAAAGCAGACGGTCGAGATCATCAAGGCGCTCTATTGCGGAGCCCGCATCATCGTGCTGGACGAGCCGACCGCCGTGCTGACCGTGCAGGAGATCGAGAAGCTCTTCGGAGTCCTGCGCAGGATGCGCGACAGCGGGCATTCGATCATCATCATCACGCATAAGCTCAACGAGGTCATGGAGATCTCCGACCGCGTGGCGATCATGAGACGCGGCGAGCATGTCGCGACGATCAACACCTCGGAGGCGACCGAGCAGATGCTCACGGAGCTGATGGTCGGGCAGAAGGTGAGCCTGGACATCGACCATCCGCAGATCGAGAAGACCGTGCCGCTTCTGGAGATCCGCAACATGACGGTGAAGAACGACGAGGGCGCGACGGCGATTGACGACGTGAACTTCTACATCCGCGGCGGCGAGATTCTGGGCGTTGCGGGCATCGCGGGCTGCGGACAGAAGGAGCTGTGCGAGGCCATTGCGGGACTCAGACCGATTGAAAACGGCAAGATCATCCACAAGGGCGAAAGCATTGTGGGACTCAGCGCGCGTGCAATCATCGAGAAGGGCATCTCCATGAGCTTCATCCCCGAGGATCGCCTCGGCATGGGTCTTGCGCCGTCCCTGTCCATCACGGACAATATGATGCTGAAGAGCTATAATAAGGGAAGTTCCGTCTTCGTCGACCGCCGCGAGGGACGAAAGCAGGCGGAGCGCGTCATACACGACCTCGAGGTCGTGACGCCCTCTGCGGATACGCCCGTGAGACGGCTCTCCGGAGGCAACGTTCAGAAGGTACTGGTCGGACGCGAGATTCAGTCCGCACCGAACGTCATCGTCACGGCCTATCCCGTGCGCGGTCTGGACGTCAACTCCTCGTACTCCATCTACCGCATCCTGAACGAGCAGAAGAAGGCCGGAGTGGGCATTCTCTTCGTCGGCGAGGATCTGGACGTGATGATGGAGCTGTGCGACAAGATCATGGTGCTCTGTCACGGACGGCTCATGGGCGTCGTCAACGCGGCGCATACGACGAAGGAGGAGCTCGGCATGATGATGACGGGCTCGCTGAATCTGGTCACGGCAAAGGGCAAGGTTGCGGGCATCGCCCGGGATTCCAGAATTAAGGAGTGACGTGGGATGAAACGAAATGAATCGAAGTTCCGCGTCGTGCGGCGCACGGAGATCCCCAGATGGAAGGCCGTGCTGATTTACTCGGGTGCCGTGATTCTGGCGCTCGTCATCGGAGCGCTGCTCCTGATATCCATCAATGTGAGTCCCCTGGCCTATTATAAGCAGATGTTCACCATCGGCATGCTGGGCAACAAATTCGCGTATAAATCCGTCGAGGGACTGGTGAAAGTCTCCGTGCCTCTGATGCTGACGGCGCTGGCCTTGAGCGTGTCCTTCCGCATCCGATTCTGGAACATCGGCGGCGAGGGTCAGTTCACGCTGGGTGCCATAGCGGCCTCCTTCGTCGCACTCGCGGCGGGGGATCTTCCGATGTGGCTTCTGATTCCGCTGATGTGCCTGGCGGGCATGGCGGCGGGCGCCCTGTACGGACTGCTTCCCGCGGTGCTGAAGGTAAAATTCGGTACGAACGAAACGCTTTTAACCCTGATGCTCAACTACATCGCGCTCTATCTTCTGGGCTTTTTCGGCGAGACGAACGCGGCGTGGAATATCTTCCTCGACCCCTCGTCCGCGCGTCCGCGTTTTCTGACCTTTGCGGAGAATGCCTGGATGCCGGGCATCAAGATCGGGAGCTTCACGCTGAATATCTCGCTTGTCGTAACGCTTGTTCTCTATGCGCTGGCTCTGGTATATCTCGGACGCACGAAGCACGGCTATGAGATCTCCGTTGTCGGCGACAGTCCCTCCGCCGCGCGCTATGCGGGCATGCCGGTCGGACGCATCGTCATCCGCACGATGCTTCTCAGTGCGGGCATGATCGGTCTGGCGGGCTCCTTCTACGTATCGACCTCGCACGTGCTGTCCACCTCCGTAACGAACAACGTCGGCTGGACGGGCGTCATCGTGGCATGGCTGGCGAAGCTCCATCCGGTGGGCATCTTCGTTACGTCCATCCTCATCAGCGTCCTGCGCTTCGGATGCCAGGCGGCGAGCACGAGCTTCGCCACCATCGACTCCAACTTCGCCGATCTTCTGCAGGGCATCATCCTGTTTGCCGTGCTGGCGGCGGACTTTATGATCCGCTTCCGCATCGTCATCCGCCGCAGGGATAAGGAGGTACAGGCATGAATCAGGCAAATATCCTGACCCTATTCCTCTATAACATCGTCATCTACAACATTCCGCTGCTGTACGGCACGGTCGGCGAGATTCTGACGGAGAAATCCGGCAGCATGAACCTCGGCGTCGAGGGCATTATGGCGATCGGCGCCATCTTCGGATACCTTGCGGGCTGCGCAGCGGACAGCATTGCCGTGGGCATTCTCGTCGCGGCGGCGTCTGCCGGGCTCTGCGGACTGCTCTTTGCATGGCTGACCGTAAGCCTGCAGGCCAACCAGAACGTCACGGGCCTTACGATGACGACCTTCGGACTCGGCCTCTACTTCTTCGTGGGCAAGGGACTGGGCTCAAACTGGCCGGTGCTCCAGAAGTGCGAGAACATCCTGCGCGTCTTCAACGCGGAGGGCATCCCGGGACTTCGCGACATACCCGTTGCGGGCAAGGTGCTCTTTTCGCATAATCTCCTCGTCTATCTCGGAGTCATCATCGCGGCACTCGTCTGGGTGTACATGAACAAAACCTCCACGGGTCTGAAGATGCGCGCCATCGGCGAAAACCCCGGAGCTGCGGATGCGGCGGGCATCAACATTACGCTGTACAAGTACCTGCATGTCATCGCCGGAGCGGCCATCATGGGCATCGGCGGCTACTACATGGGCTTAAACCTCGGCGGCAGCTTCGAGGGCAGCAACTGCTGGATCAACGGCTACGGCTGGATTGCCATCGCGCTGGTCATCTTCGCGAACTGGAACCCGCTGCTCGCGATCTTCGGCACCTTCGTGTTCGGCTTCTTCAATACGCTGCAGATCTACAACAGCTCCCTTGCCTATGCCTTCCCGGATACGCTGGGCTTTCTGGCCTCCGTGCCGCCCCAGCTTCTGAAGGCGCTTCCGTTCATCATCACGGCGGCCGTCCTGATCGTGGACTCCATCCGCCGCAGAAGGAACAAGGCGGAGCCCGCGGCAGTCGGCGTGAACTACTACCGGGAGGACCGATAACGCGCACTCCCAAAAAAATAACGCAAAAAACCCCTTTTGCCCTGAATTTTTTTAAATCAGGGCAAAAGGGGGTTATCTTTATTCCGATGACGGGCAGGAAGGAAGGGGGAATGAGCCGGAGGTGCAGCTTACCCTGCGACGAAGCGCAGGTTCAGGTCGACGGTCTCGGAGATGCCCGCGACATGACCCTCGTCGGTGTACTGCCAGTACTCATGCGCGTAGTAGAAGACGGGCGTATCGCTGTAGTCGGCGATCCAGAAGTCATAGTCGGACAGGACGCCGAGGTCGTAATGAATGTAGCCCGTATCCTTATTGAAGTAGATGGCGGCGGAGTATCCCGCGGACTCGATGCGGGAGCAGAAGGCATCGGAGATGGAGGTCAGAAGGGAGCCTCCGATGTCGTCCGTGCGTGCGGAATCGGCATCCGCATATTCCCAGTCGATCGTCACGGGCAGGTCGAGCTCGCGCTCCCCCAGAAGCTGGAGGACGAATTCGGCCTCCTTCGCGGCCTCGGATTCCGAGACGGCCTGGGAGTAGAAGTACACGCCGACCCGGATTCCGGCGGCGCGGGCGGCTTCGTAGTTTTCTTCGAAGCGTGCATCGGGATACATGTTGCCCTCCGTATAGCCGCGGTAGCCTATGCGCAGGAAGGCGAAGTCGATTCCGGCTCCGGCGACGCTTTCCCAGTCGATCTCTCCCTGATGCTCGGATACGTCTATGCCGTTTTCGGAGACGGTCTTCCCGTCGTCATAGCTCAGAAGTCCGTTCTGCACGGAAAAGGACGCGGCATCGAGCTCGTTGACTGCAAGGCCGGGGTAGATGTTCACATGGTAGCCCATGTAGGGGATGTAATCCGGAGCGGCCGTTGTCTCCACGGGCGTGGGACGTTCCCGGTAGGCGCTGAGGGAGGTCGCAATGACGATGACCAGAACAACGATGACAAGGGTGACGAGTGCCGCGATGAGCGAGAGCATGCGGTCCCGGCGCACCTGCGATTTCTTCCGGCGGCGCACGGGAGCCTGCGATTCGGGCGTTTTATTCATAAAATGAGCGTCCTTTCAGAGTATAAAAAGACGGGAGGGCAGGAAAGGGAAAAAGTCACCTCCCGCGAAAAAAAGTGCAGGGAAAGGGTTTTGTTCCGGAAGGGGGGATGCGTCCCCCCGATGCGCATTCGGGAAGGGGGGAGAGAGAGTACCGCGCACATATACATGCTTTAGTATACCACATAAGTGCCGCGCAGGTCAAGTGCTCCTAAGCGGCGGATGGGGGCGGCTTTGTAGCGCATTTGCTGCTGCAAATGATGCTTTTGGGCAGGGGGAAAAAAGCTTCCCCGAAGGGCTCCAAAGTGAAGCCTTCGGGGAAGACATGTGCGGGGGGAAAAAAACAGGATTTTCTTAAAAGCGAAGTACGGCCGGAAAACCCGCAGGGCTTTTTTTAAAGCCTACCCGATGCGGCGGGCGGGAAGGATGAGGCGCACGAGAATGGCGGCTGCCTCGCAGCGGCGGATGGTGCTTTCGGGATTGAAATTCCCATGGGCATCGCCTATGAGCACGCCTGCGCGGTAGAGCATTCCGATTTCCCATGCGGCGGGGTCATCCTCCGCGACATCGGGCGCCGAGGCACTGCGGATGGCGCTGAGCTCCGAGACGGGGAGCGCATGTGCCAGGATGCGCGCGACCTCGCGGCGCGTTGCGGGACGGTCGGCATCGGAGAAGTCCCCGGCGGAGATGATGCCCTCGCGGATGCAGCAGTCGCGCGCGGCGGCATACCAGACCGCGCCCTCCTGAGAGATGACGCCGTCCCCGCCGTTGTAGAGGCTGCGGATGCGAGCGGCGATCATCAGCGTCTGCGCCACGGTCAGCGGCTCCTCGGGGGCAAAGCTCCCCGCGCCCGTGCCGCTCAGCAGTCCGTAGGCCACGGAAAGGTACACGGAATCATAGTACCATGCGGAGTCCGGCACATCGGTGAAGAGATAGTAGTATTCCGAGCGGGGACGGAAGACGGACATGGAGGACTCGGAGGAGGATGCGACCGGCGTCTGCGCATGCGCCTCGCTGCTGACCGTCACGGTGAAGACGGCGGTCTGTCCGCGGCAGCTGACGGTGACGGTCTGCTCGCCGGGAAGAGACGAATCGTAGCCGGAGCACATTCCGTCAATGACGGGCAGATAGGAGGCGCCGTGCGCGCTGCAGGAAAGCCGCGCCGTGATGCGCAGATCCTCGACCGGCGTGCCCGGAGGGACGACCAGATGGTCCGCATCGAGCAGCCGGAGATCCGAAAAACGGCAGGAATCATCGGCGAAGAGCTGCGACCAGTAGGAGATATACTCATCTCCCAGCGCTCCCGCGAGATAGGACGCGCCCAGGTGGGAGAAGCTGCCGTTCAGGATGTTTTCGCGATGCGCGGGGCTTCCCATCCACGCCTCCACGATGCTCGCGGCGTCGGGCTGTCCGGCGGCGATGTTTTCACCCGCCGTGACGAAGGAGATCCCGTGCTCGTCCAGTACGGTAAAGCAGCTGCGGCCGTCGGGACGGACGTGTTCGACGAGTGTGTGCAGCTCCGAGCAGCGCGTACAGGCAGCTTCCCAGAGCCCGACCGTCATGGAGAGCGGGGACAGTCCCGACTCGAGCCTGCGCTCGTTGGTCAGTCTCAGCACCGCCCAGTCCTGCGCGCTCCACGGAAGGTCATCCGCGGACTCCTCATAATCCGCGGCGCATACGGGCAGAATGCAAAGACACAGGGCGAGCAGCAGCGAAAGAAGCTTTTTCAAAACCGGTATCCCTCCTTACCTGAAACGGGTGCGCTGTCTGTTGCGGCTGAAGTAAAAAAAGATTTTTCACGGGGTTTCCCTCCCCCGGGGGGGCGCAGGATAAAACAGGACGCGGGTGCGGGATAGAGCCCCTCTTAAGTGTAAAGAACAGGCGCCTTCCACCTGATCTGTAAGGGGAAGGCGCCTATTGAAATCATGCAAAGGACTTTAGCCCTGCTGACGGATCTTCGCGAAGCACTCGCTGCAGTAGACCGGACGGTCGGTCTTCGGCTCGAACGGAACGCGAGCTTCGCCGCCGCACATAGCGCAGGTGGCTACGAAATACTCACGGGGAGCACGGGTCGCATTCTTGCGGGCGTCACGGCAGGCCTTGCAGCGCTGGGGCTCATTCTGGAAGCCGCGCTCGGCGTAGAACTCCTGCTCACCGGCGGTGAAAACGAAATCAGCGCCACACTCTTTGCACTTAAGGGTCTTGTCCTGGTACATGTGATAAACCTCTCTTTGATGTTTGTGCCATCGACGAAAACCGCGCGCGCTCCTCAAGAGTGTGCGTATGGGGGTTTTATTACGCCGGGCATCCA
>CAVGLF010000003.1:0-375 GCA_963630045.1 Butyricicoccaceae bacterium
TACCACACCCCGCTCCCCTTGTCAAGGGGTTTTTTCAGATTTTTTCGGAGTTTTCGTTTCACGTCCATCCTCTCCTGCCGAATGGACGTGCTTCTTGCATTCTTCCGCTTTCTGTAGTATACTGATACCATTATGGTATGCATACCGTTCAAGGAGGGTCTCCATGGCGAGTTCCACCGTCTCCACTCAAGCCCTGCAGCGTCTTCCTTCCTATATCGCATTCCTCAAAAGTGAGGCCTGTGCCGATCTTCATGACGTGTCCGCGCGGCGCATAGCCACGGCTCTCGGGCTCTCCGAGATTCAGGTGCGCAAGGATCTCTCCGCCGTCAGCCGTTCCGGAGGCCGTCCGAAGCTGGGGTTCGACCGGCTCGAGCT
>CAVGLF010000003.1:385-10936 GCA_963630045.1 Butyricicoccaceae bacterium
CGGAGCCGGCCGTCTGGGGCAGGCGCTTCTCCACTACGAGGGTTTTGCCCATTCCTCCGTCAAGATTGCCGCCGCCTTTGATGCAGATCCCGCCGTCTGCGGTCAGGTCATCAACGGAGTGACCGTACTGCCCGTGGACACGCTGGAGGACACCGTGCGTCAGATGGGCATACGCATCGGCATCATCACGACGCCCGCCGCCGCCGCGCAGTCCATCTGTGATTCCTTCGTCCGTGCCGGTATTCTGGCCGTCTGGAATTTTGCGCCCACCGCGCTCTCCGTTCCGGATCACATCCTTGTTCGCAGCGAGAATATGGCGGGCTCGCTGACCCTGCTGTCGCATCATCTGGCGCAGACGCTCGGACAGCGTGACCGGTAACGCAAAGGAGGCTTCCCGTGTATAATCTGCAGCATCTGAAATACGCCGTCGAGGTCGCGCGCACCGGCTCCATCTCGCGGGCCGCCGAGAATCTGTACATCGGGCAGCCCCGCCTGAGCCGCGCCATCCGGGAGCTGGAGGACAGCTCCGGCATCATCCTCTTCAATCGCACGCCGCGCGGCGTCGTCCCAACGCAGAAAGGGGCGGAGTTTCTCGAGATCGCCCGCATGATCCTCGGACAGCTTGAAGAGCTGGAGGCTCTCTACAGCCCCTCCACGCCCCGGCAGCAGTGCTTCGATCTCTGCGCCCCGCGTGCAAGCTACGTCTCCTCCGCATTTGCCGCCTTCTCGAAGGCCGCCGATCCCGCGCTTCCCCTGCGCTTCAGCTACCACGAGACGAACGCCGCGCAGAGCATCCGCAATGTCGCCGACGGCACGAACAATCTCGCCGTCATCCGTGCCCAGACCATCTATGAGCGCTTCGTTCTGACGGCGCTGGAGGAAAAGGATCTTCGCTCCCGGACCGTGTCCGAGTTTGAGATGCGCGTTCTGATGTCCTCCTCCCATCCGCTGGCCGTGCGCGGCACGGTCACGCAGGAGGACCTTGCGCCCTATACGGAGCTCGTGCACGGGGACTCCTCCGTCCCCTCCCTGCCCGCGTCCGAGGCGCGGCATCTGGCGCACGGCTCCGCGGGGCAGCGCACCATCTCGGTCTACGAGCGCGGAAGCCAGTTCGACCTGCTCTCCTCCCTGTCCGATGCCTACATGTGGTGCTCTCCCGTGCCGTCCGAGACGCTCGAGCGCTTCTCACTCGTCGAATGCCGCGGCTCCAAGCCCAACAATCTCTACCGCGACTATCTGATCTACCGCCGCGGATACCGCTTCACGCAGACGGACAGCCTGTTCTGCGACAAACTCTCGGACACCATCCGCTCCCTCGGCATGGAGCCCTGACCCTCCTGGAGGGAGCCCCCGGCTGATTTTTTCCTCCCCCGCGTGCTGCATAAAAATAAGGCAGAGTGCCGCGTCGTTTTCGCGTATGCACTCTGCCTTATTTTTATGCTCTTATCTTTACTGGTTCTTTTCGGCGTCCTTCTGACGGATTTCCACGCGGCGGATCTTGCCGGAGGTCGTCTTCGGGAGCTCGTCCACGAATTCCACGATGCGCGGATACTTGTACGGAGCCGTCGTGCGCTTGACGTGATCCTGCAGCTCGCGCACAAGCTCCGGAGAGGGCTTGTAGCCGCGGGTCAGCACGATCGTCGCCTTGACAATCTGGCCTCTTTTGGGGTCGGGCACGGCCGTGATGGCGGTTTCCAGAACAGCCGGATGCTCCATCAGGGCGCTTTCGACCTCGAACGGCCCGATGCGGTAGCCCGAGCTCTTGATGACATCGTCGTTGCGTCCGACGAACCAGATATAGCCCTGCTCGTCCTTCCACGCCATGTCTCCGGTGTGGTAGTAGCCGTCATGGAAGGCGGCGGCGTTCTTTTTGGGATTGCCCTTGTACTCCTTCACCAGTCCCGCGGGATGACGCTTCGAAATCGGGATGCAGATCTCGCCCTCGGAGCCGGCCTCGACCTCCTCGTTGTTCTCGTCGATGAGGCGGATGTCCATCCACGGCAGGGGCATGCCGGTGGAGCCGGAGCGCGGCGTCGTCCACTTCGTCGTGGCGATCAGCACGGGCGTCTCGCTCTGGCCGAAGCCCTCGTGAATCTCGAGGCCGGTGAATTCCTTCCAGCGGTTGAAGACCTCGGGGTTTAAGGGCTCGCCCGCGGTATGGCTCTTGCGCAGGCTCGTCAGGTGGAACTGCGACAGATCCTCCTTGATGAGGAAGCGGTAGATCGTCGGAGGGGCGCAGAAGGAGGTAACGTTGTGCTTCTCCACGACGCGCAGCAGATCCAGCGGCTGGAAGCGGCTGCCGTAGTCGTAGACAAAAAGCGCGGCTCCGCAGATCCACTGTCCGTAGAGCTTGCCCCAGGAGCATTTCGCCCAGCCGGTATCCGCGACGGTCAGATGCAGATCATCCTCGTTCAAATCCTGCCAGAACTTCGCCGTCAGGATATGTCCCAGCGGATAGACGTAGTCGTGCACGACCAGAGAGGGCATGCCGGAGGTGCCGGAGGTGAAGTAGCCCAGCATGATGTCGTCGTTGCGCGTCGCCTGATCCCCCGTCGGACGGGGGAAATCGGGATCGCCGGACTCGATGAGCGCATCGATGTCGAGGTATCCTTCGCGGCTGCCGCCGACGACGCCCTTCTCAACGGGCTTGCCGTATTTTTCCAGACCCGCCTCGACGTTTGCGCAGATTCCGTCATCCGGCACTGTGATCAGCATGCGGATATCGGACAGCTCCGCGCGGTAGGCCACGTCCTTGGCGGTGAGCTGGAAGGTCGCGGGAATGACCGTCACGCCCAGACGGCAGAAGGCCGGTACCAGCACCCAGAACTCCCAGCGGCGCTTGACCATCAGCAGCACGGAGTCTCCGCGGGAAAAGCCCATCCGCTGAAAGGCGGAAGCGGCCTTCCGGCTCAGAACGGAGATATCCGTAAAGGTGAAGGTTCTCTCCTCGCCCAGATCGTTGCACCACACAAGCGCGGTCTTCTCCGGCTCAAGCCTCGCCCATTCGTCTATGACATCATAGGCGAAGTTGAAGTTTTCCGGGACATGAATTGTGAAATTGTTGAAAAAATCCTCATAGGACTCAAAATCTGTCCTGCAGTAACGTTCTATGATACCCATTCGTTTCTTCTCTCCTCACGCAAAAAGGCACTCAGATGACGACAACCAGAACCCTCGCGGGCTTGCCTCCGATGGCCTTCATGCCGTGGGGATTGCCCGAATCGAAGTACAGAGAATCTCCCTCGTGAATGGTGATCTCCTGTCCTGCCAGGTGGATCTTAAAGGCTCCCTCAAGGCAGTAATGATATTCCTGTCCGGAATGCACGTTCAGATGATACGGCTCCTCGTCTCCCGAGGGCGCGATGGTCACAAGGAAGGGCGATACGCGCCGTCCGTTGAAGTTATAGGCAAGGTCTGCGTACTTATAGGCTTCGGAGCGCTCGACCGAGACGCCGCGTCCCGCGCGCACCACGCTGAAGGTGTGGAGCTTGGGCTCCTCGCCGATGATCAGCTCCGTAATGCTGACGCCCAGCGTATTCGATACGTCGTACAGTGCGGAAATCGGGATGTCCACGGCCGCGGATTCGTACTGCTCATACTCCTCCACCGGAACGCCCATCTTGTCCGCCAGCTCCTGCGCCGTCATGTCGGACAGCTCACGGATGGTGCGCAGCCGCTCGGCGATTTCCTGATTGTGAATGGACATGGAAGACCCTCCTTCTTTTCATGTTTTCCGAGGGATTCTTCCCCCGCTTTTTAAAGGATTTTTTGCGCCCGGCGGTTTTAAAAAAGGCGGTCGGGAAGCTCCGGCCGCCTTTTTCTCCCGCCAAAGGCTTCAGCTCTTACAGATTCAGGCCGATCTCCAGAGCCTTCATGTTCAGGTCGTAAAGCTCGGGCTTCTTGGCCGGAACGATCTTCTTCATGGTCTTTTCGATGAGCTCCCTGTCATCCAGTCCGATGTCCCGGATGATTCTGCCCACGAGGATCATATTCGCAAGCTTCGTCATGCCCTGCTCTCTTGCAAGACCCGTTGCGGGGACGAGGAGGTTTTCCACGTCCGAGCGCGCGGGCGCGCGTTCGATGAGGGAGGAGTCCACATACACCCTTCCCCCCGGGACGGTCGCCGGCTCGAACTTGTCGAACGAGGGCAGATTCATCACGCAAAGGACGGAGGGATGCAGGATGATGGGCGTATCGACGGGCTCGTCGGAGATGTTGACGGAGCAGTTGCAGGTGCCGCCGCGCATTTCCGGACCGTAGGACGGCATCCAGGAAACCTCATAGCCCGCGATCATGCCGGTGTAGACGAGGTACTTGCCGGCGAACAGAATGCCCTGGCCGCCGAAGCCGGCGAGAAAGATCTGATGGTTGACGGACATATGGCTTAAACCTCCTTATACACGCCCAGCGGATAGTAGGGAAGCATGTTCTGCTGGAGCCACTCGATCGCCTTGACCGGGGACAGACCCCAGTTCGTCGGACAGGTGGAGACGACCTCGATCAGCGAGAAGCCGCGGCCCTCGATCTGATTCTGGAAGCCCTTGAGGATGGCCTTCTTCGCCTCACGGATGTGCGGAACGGTGTCGCAGGTGACGCGCTGCAGGAGCGCGGGACCATCGAGCGAGGACAGCAGCTCGCAGACGCGCACGGGGTTGCCCGCGACCTTGACGTCGCGGCCGTAGGGAGTGGTCTGCGTAACCTGGCCGGGCAGCGTGGTCGGAGCCATCTGGCCGCCGGTCATGCCGTAAATCGCGTTGTTGACGAAGATGACGGTGATGTTCTCGCCGCGCGTCGCGGCATGCACGGTCTCCGCCGTACCGATGGCGGCAAGGTCGCCGTCGCCCTGATAGGTGAAGACGATGCGGTCGGGATTCGCGCGCTTGACGCCGGTCGCAACAGCCGGAGCGCGGCCGTGCGCGGCTTCGATCATATCGCAGTTGAAGTAGTTATAGGCCATGACGGAGCAGCCGACCGGCGCGATGCCGATGGTCTTTCCCTCAATGCCCAGCTCGTCGATGCACTCCGCGACGAGGCGGTGAATGATGCCGTGGAAGCAGCCGGGGCAGTAATGAGTCGGCACGTCCGCCAGGGCATGCGGTCTGTCAAATACGATCATTCTTATTTACCCTCCATTTCACGGAGCTTATCCAGGACTTCGTCCGGCGTGATGATGATGCCGCCGGTGCGTCCGACAAACTCGACCGGGCGCGCGCAGTCAATGGCCAGGCGCACATCGTCGATCATCTGACCCATGTTCAGCTCGACATCGAGGAACTTCTTTGCATGGGCGGCGTGCTTTTTCAGAACGTCCTTCGGGAACGGCCACAGCGTAATGGGACGCAGGAGGCCGACGCGGATGCCCTCGGCACGGGCGCGCTTGATCGCGGACTTCGCGATACGGGAGGAAATGCCGTAGGAGACGACGATGATGTCGGCATCGTCGGCCATGTACTCCTCGCAGCGGGCCTCGGTCTCCTCGATCTTCGCATAGCGCTCGAAGCGGGCGCGGATGTTCTGCTCAAGGGCGTCGGGCTGGAGGTAGAGGGAGTTGACGATATTGTGCGGACGCGCCATCCCGGTGCCGCGGGTCGCCCAGGGCTTCTCGATGAGGTGCGCCTTGGGTTCGGGCAGCAGAACGGGCTCCATCATCTGACCGATGGCGCCGTCGCCCAGAATCATGGCGGGCATACGGTACTCGTCGGCCTTGTCAAAGGCATCGGTCATGAGGTCGACCATTTCCTGAATGCCGGCGGGCGCGAAGACGAGAAGGCGGGCGTCGCCGTGGCCGATGCCGCGGGTCGCCTGATAGTAGTCGGACTGAGCGGGCTGGATGCCGCCGAGGCCGGGGCCGCCGCGGGTCATGTTGACGATGACCGCGGGCAGATCCGCGCCGCAGATGTAGGAGATGCCCTCGGACTTCAGGGAGATGCCGGGGCTGGAGGAGGAGGTCATGCAGCGGACGCCGGAGGCCGATGCGCCGTAGATCATGTTGATGGCGGCGATTTCGGACTCAGCCTGCAGATAGACGCCGCCCACCTTGGGCATGGCCTTGGACATATAGGCCGCGACTTCCGTCTGCGGCGTAATGGGATAACCGAAGAAGCAGCGGCAGCCGGCACGGATCGCGGCCTCGGCTAAAGCTTCGTTGCCCTTCATGATGACTTTCTCGGACATCGAATTCATTCCTTCCTTAGTAAGCTTTACTTTTCGACCTTGATCACGACGTCGGGGCACATCGTCGCGCACATGGCGCAGCCGATGCACTTTTCCTGATCCGTGCACTCCACGGGGTTATAGCCCTTGCTGTTGAAGCGGGTTTTGGACAGCTCGAGAATTTTGCGCGGACAGACCGCCACGCACAGACCGCAGCCCTTGCAGCGGTCTTCCCGGATGGTCAGACTTGCCATAGGTATCTCTCCTTACATATAAAATGTGCGTTACACGTCGTAGATGACCCATTCCTTCTTGCGGAACATCCTGATGGGCCAGGGTTCTCCGAAGACGGCGTCCGCAGGCGGTGCGAGTGTCTCGAGATACGCCGTCGCGCGGATGGGGAGCCCGGACAGCTCCCGGAGCCTTTCCGCGTAGGGCGCCGCCTCCGCGATGGTCTCCCGTGTCGTCTCCGTTCCCAGATTGGGATTGTGGACGATGCCCGTGAACTCAAGATGGGATACGCGCTCGATGTCGCGCAGGATGACCATGGCGTCCTCGGGCGTGCGGGTGAACATGCGGTAGGGATTGACCACGAGCAGCAGCTCATACCCCATGCGGCGGATCTCGGCCTCATACTGCCCCAGCGCAATGGCGCCCGCGTCGTCGCCTCCGACGTCCAGCACGGAGTACATCCCCGCTTCATCGAACATGGCGCGCATCTCTCCGGGCAGCGTCGGCAGATCGACGCTGGAGTTCGCAAGCTCCGGCGCGATCACGCGCACACCCGCCTGCTCCAGCTCCTCCCGCTCGTCCACCGTGCGGAAGTACGGCTTGACCGTATCCATATCGGTCGCAATCACCCGCCCGGGCAGCGTCCGCGCAAGCTCAAGCGCAAGGTTCACCGCAAGCAGCGTCTTTCCGCTTCCGTTGTGACCGGCCAGTATGGTCATTCTCTCCGTGTCCTTCATGTGCATCCTTCTCATCCCCCTCCCGCAATGCGAATCCCTTTCTTATTTAAATAGTTTATCACAGCCGCAAAATGCTGTCTAGCCTTATTTTTTCGTAAGAATCCCCAGCCTCTTCCCCGTATTTCTATGCATTATGTCTCTCTCCCGGCCGTATTTGGCACTCTCCGTCCTCGACTGTTAGCACTCCGTCTGCTCTTGTGCTAATGTTTACAGCCCGGACATTTTTCGTGTTAGATTTATTCACAAATCGGCGGTATACTATAGTCGTTCCGAAGGAAAGCGGAAGGCGAGTCCCGAAAAGGGCTCCGGGGGGTTCAGGAGCCCCGGCCCGCGGGGGATGAAAGGCATATGCGCCAGGCCGCTTCGGCACAGGGAACTTCATGAAAATACAAAAGGGGCGTCTGCGGACGGCCGCTTCGGCTCCCCCGAAGTCATTGTCTGAAAATAAATATCCTGACGGAGGTTATTATCCTATGAGCATGCTTGATCTGGTTCCGTTTTCCGTGAAATCCCACGATCCGTTTGATTCCCTTGACCGCCGCGCGACTCTTGGCGATTTCCGCTCCGATATCATCGAGGAGAGCGACCGCTATGTGCTGGAGTGCGAGCTGCCGGGCTTTTCCCGTGAGGCCATTTCCGTCGACGCCTCCGACGACCGTCTGACCATCACCGCCAAGCGCACCGAGCCCGACCGTACCCGCACCTACGTCCACCGCGAGCGCAGCTTCACCACCTGGCAGCGCAGCTTCTCGCTGTCGAACATCGAAACGGATTCCATCACCGCTTCGTACACGGACGGCGTTCTCCGTCTGAATCTGCCGAAGGTTCAGCCGAAGTCCGCACAGGCCCGCAAAATCGAAATCCAGTAAGATTTATGCAAAAAGGGGCGCGTCGGGGGATTTGATCAAGAATCATCCGAAGCTCCCCCTTTTTTTGACCATTATCATACAGCCAAGGAGGGCATATCATGAACGCCCAGAAATATACACAGAAATCCAATGATGCCATTGAGGCCGCGAACTCCCTGGCCCTGGAGCATCAGAACCAGACAATAGAGCCCGTACACATTCTGTACGCGCTGCTTACCCAGGAGCAGGGGCTGATCCCCCAGCTCGTCACTCGTCTCGGCGCGGATGCGCAGGCTCTGACCGCGGACGCTCTGGCCGCCGTCGAGGCGCTTCCGTCCGTCACGGGCGGAGGACGCGAGGCCGGCAAAATCTACGTCTCGCAGGACACGGATGCCGCTCTGAGCCGCGCCGAGCGCGAGGCCGGGCGCATGAAGGATGCTTTTGTCTCCGTAGAGCACCTCTTCCTCGCCCTGCTTGACTCCCGCGACCGCACCGTGCAGGAGCTTTTCCGCCGCCACGGCATCCGCCGCGAGACCTTTCTTCAGGCGCTGTCCGCCGTCCGCGGCAGTCAGCGCGTCACCTCCGACTCGCCCGAGGGCACCTACGACGCGCTTGCGAAGTACGGCACGGATCTCGTCGAGCGCGCCCGCTCCCAGAAGCTCGATCCCGTCATCGGACGCGATGACGAGGTGCGCAGAGTCGTCCGCATCCTGTCGCGCAAATCGAAGAACAATCCCGTTCTGATCGGCGAGCCCGGTGTCGGCAAGACCGCCATCGTTGAAGGGCTGGCGCAGCGCATCGTGCGCGGCGACGTGCCGCAGTCCCTGCGCGACAAGACCATCTTCTCCCTGGACTTAGGCTCCCTCATCGCGGGTGCCAAGTACCGCGGCGAGTTCGAGGAGCGGCTGAAGGCCGTTCTTCAGGACATCAGGAAGTCCGACGGACGCATCATCCTCTTCATCGACGAGCTGCACAACATCGTCGGAGCCGGCAAGACCGAGGGCTCCATGGACGCGGGCAACCTGTTAAAGCCGATGCTCGCCCGCGGCGAGCTGCACTGCATCGGTGCGACAACGCTGGATGAGTACCGCAAGTACATCGAGAAGGATGCCGCCCTCGAGCGCCGCTTCCAGACCGTCATGGTCGAGGAGCCCACCGTCGATGATACCATCGCCATCCTGCGCGGCCTGCGCGGGCGCTACGAGGCCTTCCACGGCGTCAAGATCACCGACCGCGCGCTGAACGCCGCCGCCGAGCTGTCCCACCGCTATATCTCCGACCGCTTTCTCCCCGACAAGGCCATCGACCTGGTCGATGAGGCCTGCGCCATGATCCGCACGGAGATCGACTCCATGCCCACAGAGCTCGACGAAATCTCCCGCCGCATCATGCTTCTGGAAATGGAGGAGGAATCGCTTGAAGAGGACGAGGACGAAGCCTCCGCGGAGCATCTCGAGGAGGTCAGAGCGGAGCTTGCCTCCGAGCGCGACCGCTTCAATGCCATGAAGGCGCAGTGGGATAACGAAAAGGAGTCCGATACAAAGGTACAGAATCTGCGCGCGCAGATCGAGCAGGCGAACAGCGACCTTGAAACGGCCATGAACGAATCCGATATCACCCGCGCATCGAAGCTGAAGTACGGCACGATTCCCGATCTGCAGCGTGCGCTTGCCGAGCAGGAGAAGCTCGTCCAGAGCGACTCCGAGCATGACAATCTGCTGCGCACCAAGGTCACGGAGGAGGAGATCGCCCGCATCGTCGAGCGCTGGACGGGCATCCCCGTCGCCCGTCTGATGGAAGGCGAACGCGAAAAGCTGCTGCATCTGGAGGATGTGCTGCACAGGCGCGTCATCGGCCAGGACGAAGCGGTTCAGCGCGTCTCCGAGGCCATCCTGCGCTCCCGCGCCGGCATCCAGAATCCGAACCGTCCCATCGGCTCATTCCTGTTTCTGGGACCCACAGGCGTCGGCAAGACGGAGCTTGCCCGTACGCTGGCGCAGACGCTCTTCGATGACGAGAAGAACATGGTGCGCATCGACATGACGGAGTATATGGAGAAATTCTCCGTGTCCCGTCTGATCGGAGCGCCTCCCGGATACGTCGGCTATGAGGAGGGCGGTCAGCTCACCGAGGCGGTGCGCCGCCATCCCTACAGCGTCGTCCTCTTCGACGAGGTCGAGAAGGCGCATCCCGATGTCTTCAACATCCTGCTTCAGGTGCTGGATGACGGACGCATCACGGATTCCCAGGGGCGTACGGTGGACTTCAAGAACACCATCATCATCCTGACCTCGAACCTGGGCAGCCAGTTCCTGCTCGACGGCATCGGCGCGGACGGCGAAATCACGCCCGAGGCGAAATCGTCCTGTGAGGAGCTCCTGCGCAGCACCTTCCGTCCGGAGTTCCTGAACCGTCTGGATGAGATCGTCTTCTACCGGCCCCTGTCAAAGGCGGATGTCACCCGCATTCTGGACCTGCAGCTGGCGGATCTGAACCGCCGCATGGCCGAGCGCCGTCTGACCTGCGTCCTAACCGACTCCGCGAAGGAGTACGTCGTCGAACATGCCTACGACCCCGTCTAC
>CAVGLF010000003.1:10976-39232 GCA_963630045.1 Butyricicoccaceae bacterium
CGTCTACGGTGCGCGTCCCCTCAAGCGCTACCTCCAGAGCCACGTCGAGACGCTGCTCGCGCGCCGCATCATCGCCTCCGATCCCGCTCCGGACACGGAGCTCACGGTGGATGTCCGCGACGGCGAGCTCGCGCTGGCATAAGGAAAGCCGTCCCTCTCAAAGCAGTCCCTCTATTTTTATAGAAAAGCAGCCGCGTACGGAAATCCGGATCCGTACGCGGCCGCTTTTGTTATGCCGATTTTTTGCGAAAATCCGGGCCTTTCATTCGAGGAAAACCGGGCTCATGCGCTTTTCGCAGCCGCCGGTCCGCTGCGCCTCTCCGGGGTATGCAAGTGCGTAGAGGTCACCCGCTCTCTCGTCAAGCGCGAACCATTCCTTCGCACGGGCGGACATCTCGCCGATGTGCGCGGGCTTTGCGAGAACGGGCAGCTTTGCGTTTTTCAGAATCTCCGCGCCGCGCGGCGTCAGCCCCAGCACCCGCAGGAACGGCGGACGCTCGTACATATACGCTGCGGGAAGCCTCAGAAAGGCTCTCCAGTACGCGCGGCGGATCCGCGCCGTCGGATAGCGCTTCGAGGACGCGGCGGCGTATGCGGCCTCCATACTCGCGGACTCCCTCAGCGCCCGGACGAGCCGGTTTTCCAGTCCCTCCGAAACGTCCGCATAGGTCACGAAGTCCTGCGGGGTATAATCCCGCAGCATGCCCAGCATCAGCGTGTCCAGCCTCTGTGCGCACACGGGAGCGCGTCCCGCCTCCCGCTCACGGCGCAGGATCGTATCCGCATACGAGGGCATAAAGCCCGAAATGTCCGTGCGCCCGGCTCTGATATACGCCCTCAGCGCGGAGCCCGAGATCATCCCGTCCCGCTCGGCGTCCTCGTCATGTCCGGCACCCCTGCGCGGAATCGCCAGAAGCTCGATTCCCGCCTTCTCCGCGGCGCGGGCGTACTCCACGCCCAGGATATCGTTCGGCTGCTCCAGAAAGGGGCAGAGCTCGGGCGCCAGGACGCTCATCACGGCGCTTCTCGCCCGGGCAAAGCCGACACCCGTGCCGAGTGCCGTCTTCAGGAGTCCTTCGAACTCCTCGCTTTCCAGCATCCGCGCCGTACGGACAAGCCCCTGCGTATCCCCCGACTCGCTTCCGAAGGAGAGCACGGACGCGCCCAGCGCCTTCGCCGCCAGCGCTCCTCCGACGGCAAAGCGCTCCGCACCCGCAACGGCGTACGGCATCGGCAGCTCCACGACAAGGGAAGCTCCGGCGCACAGAGCCGCCTCCGCACGCGCGCGCTTGGAGAGGATTGCCATGTCGCCGCGCTGCACGAACTGCCCGCTCATGATGCAGACCACCGGAGCGTCCGGGATCTGTGCGCGCGTCTGCGCAATATGGTATGCATGCCCTCTGTGAAAGGGATTATATTCGCAGATGATTGCCGTTACGTTTTCCATTGCTGTCTCCATCCCTGCCCGAAATAAAGGGGTATTTTCCCCCCTTCGCCCACGCCCGGAAGGCGGGACCCGCAGGGAGGGTTTTGTCACCGGCGCTCCGTGCCGACGGAGATTTCCCCCGCATCCAGGCGCAGCACGATGAGCCCGTCCTCATCCGAGCGGAAGAGCGCGGCTCCGCTCTCCTCATAGAGCGCCAGCGTGTCCGCGTTGGGAAGATTGTCGTCGGAGCCGGCCTCCACCGTCATCACGATGACCGCGGGCGATGCGGCCTCGATAAATTCCCGCGCGGAGGCCGTCGCGGAGCCGTGATGCGAGGCCTTCAGCACGTCGCAGTCCGCATCATACCCCCGCGCCAGGATCTCCTCCTCCGGGATTTTCCCCATGTCTCCGGTGAGCAGCACGGACAGTCCCTCGAAGGTCATGCGCAGGCATACGGAGTAGTCGTTCATGTCCTCATACGTCTCCCCCGGGTCCGGCGACAGGACGGTGTACTCCGCGCCGCCCAGCGTATAGACATCCCCGGGGCAGGCCGTGCGCATCTCGGCGCCCGAGGCCTCAAGCGAGCTTATCAGCTCCTCGTACAGCCCGGAGGCATGGGGCGCGTGGGAGAGAAGGACGCTTTGCACCGGGATGCGGTCGATGACGGCGGCCGCTCCGCCGATGTGGTCGGAATGCGGATGCGTCAGCACCAGGCACTCAAGGCGCTCCACGCCCTGCGCCTCCAGATAATCCGCGATCATCTGCCCGTTCTCAGGCTCCCCCGCATCGACCAGCATGGCATGTCCGTCCTGCAGGAGGAGGATGCAGTCCGCCTGACCGCAGTCCAGGACATGCATCTCCAGCGTGCCGTACTCCGTCTCCTCCGGGGCAGCTTTCCCGCCTGTGAAGGCTGCCGTGAACCTCGCGCGAACGCCGGAGGCGATGGCGCCCGCGTCAAGCCGTCCCGAAAGCGCCGCGATCCGCGCCCTGCATCCGGGAATCTGCATCAGCACGGCTGCGGCGGTAAGGAGTCCCAGAAGCACGGTCACGAGCAGCGCGGGGCCCGGGCTCCGGCGGCGTCCTCTCCCGGCCATGCTCTTATATCATTTCCGGGAACGCCCTGAGGAAGTTCTCCGCAAGAATCTTGCGGTTGTCCTCCTCGGACAGTCCCAGCGCGAAAAAGCGCTCCAGCTCCTCCGCAACATCCCACATGGGGCAGTCCGTGCCGAAGAAGAGCCGATCCACGCCCAGCATATCGATCATGGAGCGCGCCTTCTCCACGCTCACGAAGGGCAGCGTGCTGGAGGTATCGAAGTATGCCTGACTTCCCGCCAGCACGCGCACAGCCTCGTCCCACACGCTGTAGCCGCCGAAGTGCGCCGCGATGACGCGCAGCTCCGGGATGCGGTCCATCACCCGTGCCAGCCTCTCCGGCGTCGACCAGTCGTAGCGGCTGTCGCCCATGTGGAAGAGCACGGGCAGCCTGTAGTCTGCCAGACGGCGGTACACGGGCATCATGCGGGCATCGTCGATGGGAAAGGCCTGGAAGTCCGGGTGCAGCTTGATGCCGTGCAGCCCCAGCTCGCAGATGCGCTCGATCTCCTCATCCGTGCCGTCCATGGCGGGATGCAGCGTGCCGAGTCCGATGAATGCGGGGTACTTTTCGCACTTGGCGTGGATGAAGTTGTTGATGTCCCGCACCTGATGGGGCGTGGTCGCCGTGGAGAAGACGAGATTGCGCTCGATGCCCGCCGCGCGCTCCGCTGCATTCAGCACATGGGGCAGCGCGCAGCCGGACATCTTGATTCCGTAGAAATTGCCGATGGATAAAACCGCCTTGTCGGCGATTTTTCCGGGGAAGATATGCGTATGAACATCGATAATGCGATACTGAGACACTTTGTTTCTATCCTTCTTTTTACGCTTTGACTTTGTGTTTATTCTTTCCTGTCCGCCCTCTCTCCAGAGGTCCGTGCGGGGACTGAAAATGGCGCAAAGGGCGGCGCGCGTGTGCCTTAATAGCCGAATTTTCCCGAAAGGGAATCGTCGTTTTCGATCCATTCCTTTCCGACGTCGACGACGGCGAAGCTGCCCTCGGGACGGCGCAGGACGACGCGCGCGATGCCGGCGTTGATGATCTGCCTCTTGCACATCATGCAGCTCGTCGTATCGCTCATGACCGTTCCGTCCGCCTCCAGCCCGACCAGATAGAGCGTCGCTCCGATCATTTCCTCGCGCGAGGCGGCGATGATGGCGTTGGCCTCGGCGTGGACGGCGCGGCACATCTCATAGCGCTCCCCGCGCGGAATGGCGAATTTTTCTCTGGAGCAGTACCCGATGTCGCAGCAGTTGAGCCTGCCGCGCGGCGCTCCGTTGTAGCCCGTGGAGACGATGGCATCGTCCTTGACGATGATCGCTCCGTAGCTGCGCCTCATGCAGGTGCTGCGCTCGGCTACCGTCTGTGCGATGTCCAGGTAGTAATTGGTTTTATCCGGCCGCTTTACCATGAGAATACCCTCCGTTTCCGATTCGTTTTCCGTCAGATTTCGCGTCAGTCCAGAATGAGCCGCATGAGCTCGTCCGAGCGCTCCTCCCGCCCCGCGAGATAGAGCCAGCCGAAGAGCGCCTCCAGCCCGGTGGCTCTTGCGTACTCCTGCGCCGTAGCTCCGTGCGGAATGTGGCGCAGGTTTGCGTTGCGTCCGCGTTTATAGACCGCAAGCTCCTCCTCGCTGAGCGCCGGCAGCAGCTTCTCCATCGCCGCCGCCTGAGCCGGAGCGCAGACCGCCTGCACCGTGGCGCGGTGCAGATCCGCCGCCGCATAGTGCGCGCCGGATGCCGCCAGATGCGCACGGATGTAGAGCTCGTATACGGCATCTCCGACATGAGCCAGCGCCAGAGCGGACATCTGCGCCAGCGCCGCGGGCGCAAAGCACTTATGTTCCATAGCTTCCATCCTCCGCCGGACGCACAAAGGCCGTCCGATAGTTGACATAAAGTACCATACCCGTCTTCCCCCCGGGCTGGCGGCTGACGTGGCGGATCTGCGTGTAGTCCACCGGCACAAGTCCTCCGGCGGCGGCCGAGGAGTGCCGCGCCGCAAGCCGTGCCGCGAACTCCAGATCCTCGTCTCCGGGCGTCCTGCCCTCGGCCGAAAGGATGACGTGGGAGCCCGCAGCCTTCTGGACGTGGAACCACCAGTCTGATTTCGCGGCGGTCTTCAGCGTGAGCTGCTCGTTCTGGACATTGTTGCGTCCCACATAGACCGCAAAGCCTCCGGGCGACACAAAATGCAGCGGGGGCACGGGCTTTTCGCGCTGTTTTTTCCCCTGACCCGCCCATTTCTGCGAGGCATAGCCGTTGGCGGCCAGCTCCGAGCGGATTGCCGCGAGCTCCGCCTCCGAATCCGCGCGCGTCAGCGCATCCAGCACGCTGTCCAGATACACAAGCTCCGCTTCGCCCTCCGCGATCATCTTCCCCAGCATCGTCTCCGCGCGCTTCAGTCTGGCGTAGGCCTTGTACTGACGCTGCGCGTTGTCCTGCGGGGAGTACCGCGGGTCGAGACGGATGGTGACCTCCGGGCAGTCCTCGGACATATAGTCCGTGACCGTGGCCTGTGTCATCCCGCGCGAAAGCTTCCAGATATTGGCCATGATGAGGTCGCCCGTGCGGCGGTACTTTTCGCGGTCCTCCGCCGTGCTGAGCTCCTGACGCTGCGCGGCGAGCTTCTTTGCAAGCCGGGCACGGGCGCCCGAGACGACCTTTCTCACGCCCTGACTGCGCTGGCTGCGGTGCTCCTCGGCCTCCCGCGCCGTATAGAAGCCGTCGAGAAGCTCACAAAAGCTCCCGTATTCCCGCGTTTCGCGCAGCTCGCCGTACTGCGTGATTCTCGTATAGCTGTAGTCCGTGCAGACGGCGGCCTCCCGTCCGAAGGCATCGCGCCGCCGCTCCAGGAGCATCGTCGGCGTGTAGCGCCCCTCGAGGATCTGCGTGCGGAGCTCCGAGATCTCGCGTCCGAGCAGGAGCCGGCTGCCGTGCGCCCGCGCCAGCACCTCACGCGCCGTCAGCGGGGACAGCCACGCGAAATGCGCCAGAAGCGTTTTGTCCGTCACCGTCTCCTCCGAGCGCAGGATTTCCTCAATCTCCGCATCTCCCGAGGTCTCCAGCGTCCTCTTGTCCATAAGCGCCGGCGCGTGATAGTACAGTCCCGGCAGAAGCTGGCGCACGGGGCTCATCTCCGCATCCACGCGGCGCAGGCAGTCCAGTATGATCCCCTCGGAGTCCGTCAGGATGACGTTTGCATAGCGTCCCATCAGCTCGACGATGAGGGAGCGGTGCGCGGCGTCTCCCAGCTCGTCGGTGCACTGAAGCTCGAAGCGCGCCACACGGTCGCCGCCCGGCTGCGTCACTTCCATGATGCGCGCGCCCAGAAGATGCTTGCGCAGGAGCATGCAGAACATCGGAGGCTGCGCGGGATTCTCCCTCGTCGCGGTCGTGAACTGGATGCGCGGCGCATGTGCGCCCGTATTGATCAGGAGCTTGCGGTTTCCCTGTACCGTCCGCATGCAGAAATAGAGCGTATCCGAGCCGGGCTCCAGAATCTTGTCGATCTTCGCGCCCTCAAGCGCGGGTCTCATCTCCCCCAGAACCGCTCTCAGGCAAATCGCGTCAAATGCCATGGTCGTGTTGTCCTTTGATTTCCTTATTTTTCAGATGCCGTGCTCCGCCCCGTGCTTCGCTCCGTGCTCCGCTCCGTGCTCCGCACGGGATTTTCCGTATGCGCCCTGAGCACCGGGACCCCGAGCGCCTCCGTGAGCCTTCGGGCGATCTCCGGCACCACAACGTTTTCCGTTGCGTAATGCGTCGCGTCCACAAGGAGCAGCCCCAGATGTCCCGCCTCCAGATACTCATGATGCCTGCAGTCCGCGGTCACGAAGGCATCGCAGCCCGCCTGCGCCGCCGCGCCGAGGTAGTCCCCGCACGCGCCTCCTCCGACGGCGACGCGCCGGATGGTCTTCTCCGTCTGCGAGGATCTCAGGGCATCGAGTCCAAGCCTTTCGCAGACGAAGCGCAGGAAGTCCTCCGTCTCCATCTCCCCCGGCAGCACGCCCATGCGCGCAATGCCCTCGCCCCCGGGCAGAAGCTCCGTCTGCGCAAGCCCCAGCGCCGCCGCAAGGCAGTCGTTCACGCCGCCCGCCGCCGCATCCAGATTCGTATGCATGGAGATGACGCTGATCCCCGCGCGCACAAGCGCCGTCACGCGGTCGGAGTCATATGACCCCGCCGTCAGCTGCTTCAGCGGGTGAAAGATGATCGGATGATGCGTCACGATGAGGTTTGCGCCGCACGCACGGGCCTCATCGATGACCTCCGTCGTGCAGTCCAGAGCCGCCGTGATGCCCGTCACGCTCTCCTGCGCACTGCCCACCAGAAGCCCGGGGTTATCCCAAGACATCGCCGTCTCCACGGGTGCCCATGCATTCAAAACATCCAGTACCTGCCGAACCTGCATCACCTGTGCCGCTCCTTTATTTTTGTCATTCCGATGCGAAAATCGGGGAAATTCCGCTTTTCTTACTCTACGGCTGTCCCGCGGCGCGCCGCAGCGCTTCCGTAACCGCCGCATGATCCCGTCCGACCTCGCGCATGAGGAGCCCGGCCGTGCGCGCAAGATAGGCACGCGCGCACTCATCCGTCCGCGCCTCCTCCAGCAGGGCGGGCGAGGCGTACGCGTACAGCTCCCCCTCCGGCGCAGCTCCCGGCACGGCGCAGAACACGGCATACAGCCGCCCCGCATCGCGTATGACGTGCTCCTCGCGGATGGTGCAGCCGTGCGCATACAGCCACCGCCTCAGATGGGGCGCGCGCGTCGCGGGCTCCAGGATCAGCCGCTTTTCCCATGCCCACGGAGCGGCCTCCAGAATGGACGCCGCCGTCTCGCCGCCCATCCCCGCGATGACGATCGTATCGCAGGAATCGGGGGTCAGTCCCTGCAGTCCGTCGGATACGCAAAAAAGAATGCGCTCCTCCACACCCGCACGTTCGGCATTGGCACGAGCTCGGGCGATGCAGGGCGCACTTATGTCGGAGGCGATCGCAGATGCGACCGCCTCATGCTGCACCATATAAATGGGAAGATACGCATGGTCGGACCCAATGTCCGCAAGCTTTGCCCCCTGCGGAATCATCCGGGCGATTGCCGCAAGCCGGGGGGAAAGTTTATCCATTTATTTCACCGCCTCGGGATTTAAAAGCCTCGGCCACGCCATGCGCATGACGAAGGCGATCACATACATGAGCACGAGCTCGGGCAGCAGGTAGCTGGCCTGATAGCCCAGGCTGTAGAGCCAGACATCGGCAAAGGAGGACGCGGTATAATCCGCCCAGACCGTCACGCCGGACAGGAATACGAAGACGAAGCGCGCCAGCACCGCAACGGGCATGCCGATCCACACACCGTTCTTCTTACCCTTGAAGAAGCCCGAAACACCCATGGCTCCGTACGCCAGAAGGTAGTCAAGCAATATGGACCAGATGTTCAGCGCAAAGCCGCCGTCCAGCATGAAGTCCAGAATGCCGTAGGTGATGCAGCCCAGAAATCCCCACTTCGGACCGCGGCGCAGGCCGATGAGGATGAGCGGCAGCATGGCCGCCGGCGTCACGGAGCCGCCGTTGGGCATGGTGAAGAGCTTGATGCGTCCCAGGACGAAGGCCAGTGCGATGAGCATGGCGGTTTCGGCCATGCAGACAAGGAGCTCGCGGGTGTTCTTTTTCATTTTGAGGAATACACGCCTTTCTTTTTTTGTTCGGAATTTTTGAAAAAGGCTGCGCACATGCGGCGCAGCCCATCGCCCTTTTTTCAATTCCAAAAAGAAAAGCGAAAAACTTCCTACGCCGGCATTACCCGGATCAGGTTCGCGGTTTCGGAAACAGCATCAGTTTCCGTCTCAGCCGGATTTTGCTCCAGCACCCCGGTTCATCTATGCATTTTTACGCGGTCTTTTCCTCTGACGAAAGCATTTTACACCCGTGCACGGAGCTTTGTCAAGAGCATTTGGAAGCTCTCCGGCAGCTGCGACGTGAATTTCAGCGTTTCGCCGGATTTCGGGTGCCGGAAGCACAGGGTTTTGGCATGCAGACACTGTCCCGAAAGCCCGAAGCTCTCTCCGTGCGGATTGTACACGGGATCCCCCACGATCGGGTGTCCGATATGCGCCATATGCACGCGGATCTGATGCGTACGCCCCGTCTCCAGACGGCACTCCACATAGGCATACCCCGGGAAGTATTCCAGCACGCGGTAGTGCGTCCGGGCGGGCTTCCCGTTCCTGGCATTCACCGCCATGCGCTGCCGGTCCGTCGGATGCCGTCCGATGGGTGCGTCAATCGTGCCCTCCGGCTCCGGGTGTCCGCGCACGATGCACTCGTACACGCGCTCCGTATGATGCGCCGCGAGCTCCTCCGCCAGCTTCTCCATGGCGGCGTCGTTTTTCGCGATGACCAGAAGCCCCGTCGTGTCGCGGTCGATGCGATGCACGATGCCGGGTCTCATCACTCCGTTGATCCCCGCAAGCGAGTCTCCGCAGTGGTAGAGCAGCGCGTTCACAAGCGTGCCGTCCGCATGTCCCGGCGCCGGATGGACGACCATGCCGGCCGGCTTATTGACGACCAGCACGTCGCCGTCCTCATATACGATGTCCAGCGGGATGTCCTGCGGCTGAGGTGCCGCGGCCACGGGCTCCGGGATCACGGCCTCAAGAGAGGCTCCCGCCCGGACGCGTGTGTTTTTCGCAATCACCCGTCCGTCCTGCGTGACGGCGCCCGCATCCAGCAGCTTCTGCGCCGAGCTGCGCGTCATGTCTCCGAGCTCTGCCAGCGCCACGTCGGCGCGCGCTCCGTCCAGCGTCTCCGGGATGATCTGCGTCACGGCTTATCTCCCTTCCGCCGCTCGCGCACCATGTCTCCGATGAGCCACAGCGCGAAAAGTCCCCCTCCGACGCAGACGAAGACATCCGCCACGTTGAAGATGGCGAAGTTGATGAGGCAGAAATCGAACATATCGATGACATACCCCTGCATCACGCGGTCGATGAGATTGCCGACCGCGCCCGCAATGACGCAGTACGCCGCCCAGCGGGCCAGCCCCCGCGGAATCCAATGCCGCACAAGCGCCCACAGAATGAACACAAGCACGGCACCCGTCACGGCGATGAGAAACCACTGCTGCCCCGTAAGCATGGAAAACGCGGCGCCCCGGTTCTCGGCATAGGTCAGCCGGAACACGCCGTCCCAGAGCTCGATTCTCCCCACAGGAGCAAGCACCTCCCGGGCCCAATGCTTCGTCCACCGGTCGAGTCCGATGCCGCCCGCAATCAGCAGAACCGCCAGAAATGCTTCCATATCGTATGTAAATCCTCCGATTTTTCCGTTTTCCCCCGCCGGTCAAAGCGGAGAACGCCCCTATATTATATCCCACGCCGCGCGCTCTGGCAAGAGGGAAGTTCCCTCCCGCCGCTTTTTGCCGCAATTCCAAAAATATGCGCCTCCGCCCGCAGGATTTTTGACGGATTTATTCCTTGACGCCTTTCCTCCCCCGTGCTATAATCACAGCCGTAAACCGTTGAGGAAGAGTAAGTAGGCTTTGACACTGTTCCCTCCAGAGAGCCGCAGGCGGTGAGATTGCGGCGGAACAAGACGAATGCGCGAATGGACTTCTGAGGGCAATCAGAAACGGGGGGCTTTCCCTCTCAGAGTATGTGCGACGGAGTATTTTTTTAAAGGCTCTCCGTAATCAAACAGCCGGCGTATGATGGTACGCCAAAAAAAGTGGGCGTGTTTTACTATGCACGTCAAGCCGGGTGGCACCACGGGAATACTCATAGCCGTTGGCATTGTACATGAGCTCCTGTCCCAGCAGTATTCATGCTTGGGACGGGAGCTCATTTTTTATTCCGTTTCCCGGGCAATCCTTTAAAAAAGGACGGAGGCTTCATTATCATGGTCATCCTTGCCGGGCGCTGGCGCCCGCCGTGCGCCAAAAATAACGAATACAGCAAAACCGGAGCGCTCTCCCTTTGTTCGTCCGATGCTCCGCTTTTTAAAAAAGCACATTCGAAATGGATTTTGTATGAAAAAAGAAAGGTATTATTGGGTATATATCATGAAAAAGATGATTTCTCTTCTGACCGCGCTTTTCCTCCTTCTCGGCTCTCTCGCCGCCTGCTCTTCCACCGCCACCACCTCCTCCGGGAGCGCTTCGACAGCCGCCGCAGCCTCCGAAGGCTACACCGTCGGCATCTGCAACTATGTGGATGACGCTTCCCTGAACCAGATCGTCGAAAACATCCGCGCGCGTCTTGAGTCCATCGGCGCCGAGCGCGGCGTCACCTTCACCGTGGAGTACGACAACTGCAGCGCCGATGCCAATCTGATGAACCAGATCATCTCGAACTTCATCGCCGACGACGTGGATCTGATGGTCGGCGTGGCGACGCCCGTCGCCATGGCGATGCAGTCCGCGACCGAGGACTCCGCTCTGCCCGTTGTCTTCGCCGCCGTCTCCGACCCGCTCTCCGCCGGACTCGTCGACTCCCTGGAGACCCCCGGACACAACATCACCGGCACCTCCGACTATCTGGACACCGCCGCCGTCATGAATCTGATCTTCGCCGCCGATCCCGATGCCGATACCGTCGGCCTTCTCTACGACATGGGTCAGGATTCCTCCGCCACCGCCATCGCCGAGGCCCGTGCCTTTCTCGAGGCGCGCGGCGTCACCTGCATCGAACGCACGGGCACGACCGTCGACGAGATCCTCCTCGCCGCGCAGAGCCTCATCGCCGACGGAGCGGATGCCGTCTTCACGCCCTCCGACAACACCGTCATGAAGTCCGAGCTCACCATCTATGAACTGCTGGCCGGAGCCGGCGTCCCGCACTACACCGGCGCCGATTCCTTCGCCCTGAACGGAGCGTTTCTGGGCTACGGCGTGGACTACGCGAATCTCGGAGCCGAAACCGCCGACATGATCGCGGAGATCCTTCTGGACGGTGCGGATCCCGCATCGCTCTCCGTGCGCACCTTCGACAACGGCACGGCCACCGTCAACACCGAAACCGCGGCGGCTCTGGGCTTCGACTTCGACGAGCTCTCCGCAGCCTTTGCGCCCTACTGCACCCGCGTGGAATCCATCGTCACAGCGGAAAGCTTCGACGATCTGAAGTAACTCTCTCTCCCCCCTCCGGGGGGTAAATCGGGCGTACATTCAAAGGAACAGGAGGTTTTTTCCGATATGTCCGCAGGTTCCGTACTCACACTCGTGCAGACCGCGCTTGAGCTCGGTCTGATCACATCCGTAACCGTGCTCGCACTCTTTTTAAGCTACTCCATGCTGGGCGTCTGCGATCTGTCCACGGACGGCTGCTTCACACTGGGCGCCTGTGTCGGAGCGGTCACGGCGCTTTCGGGGCATCCCTTTCTGGCGCTGCCCGCCGCCCTTGTCTCCGGAGCGCTCTCCGGCCTCGTCACGGCGCTTCTCCAGACGAGGATGGGCATCAACAGCCTGCTTTCGGGCATCATCGTCAACACGGCGCTCTACTCGGTCAATATCGCCGTCATGGGCGGCTCCTCCGTGCTGAATCTGAACAAATCCGAGACCGTTTTCACGAGGATGCGCGCCCTGCTCGAACGCTTCTCCCTTTCGGGGCAGTACAAGCTCGCCGTCGCGCTGCCGGCTGCCGTGCTGACGGCAGTCCTTCTGGGACTCTTTCTGAAGACGAGGCTGGGGCTCGCCATACGCGCCACGGGCGACAATCCCGACATGGTGCGCTCCTCCTCCATCAATCCCGCCGCCACAACGGTCATCGGTCTTTCGCTCTCCGGCTCCCTCACGGCGCTTTCGGGATGCCTGCTGGCGCAGTCGCAGAAGTCCGTCAACATCGACATCGGCAGCGGCATGGTCACCGTAGCGCTGGCCTCCCTGCTGATCGGCCAGGTCTTTCTGGGGCGCCGCGGCATCGGAGCGCGTCTTGCGGGCATGCTTCTGGGCTCCTTCGTCTTCCGGCTGGTCTACACGGTTGCGCTGCGCTTCGATATGCCCGCCTTCATGCTGAAGGCCGTTTCCTCCGCCGTCGTCGTCGCCGCCATCTCGGCACCGTATCTCAGGGAGCGGTTTCCGCTCCTTCGCCGCAGAATCCGCCATCGTGCGCAGAACGCAGGAGGATCGAATCCATGCTGAGACTTGAACATATCACGAAGACCTTCAATCCCGGAATGCCGGGCGAAAAGAAGGTGCTGTGCGATTTTTCCTTCCATGCCTCACCGGGGGACTTTGTCACCGTCATCGGAGCCAACGGAGCGGGCAAGTCGACCCTCTTCAATGCCGTCGCGGGGAGCTTCATCACGGACTCCGGACGGATCCTGCTGGACGGGCGGGACATCACGCTGACGCCGGAGCATGTGAGAGCCCGAAGCATCGGACGGCTTTTCCAGGACCCGATGCGCGGCACGGCGCCGGGGATGACCGTGGAGGAAAATCTCGTGCTCGCCTCCGGGCGCGGCGGCTGGCTCGGACGCATCTCCCGCGCGGACCGCGCCCTCCTTCGCGAGCGCGTCTCGCTTCTGGGCATGGGGCTGGAGGACCGCATGAATCAGCCCGTGCGCCTTCTGTCCGGCGGTCAGCGTCAGGCACTGACGCTCATCATGGCCACCCTCAACCCGCCGAAGCTGCTGCTTCTGGATGAGCATACGGCGGCGCTCGACCCCGCCGCGGCGGAGAAGGTGCTCAGCCTGACGGATTCCGTCGTGCGTGAGCATCACCTGACCTGCATGATGATCACGCACAACATGCAGTCCGCGCTGGACTTCGGAAACCGCACGATCATGATGGGGCGCGGCGGCATTCTGGCGGACATTTCGGGGCCGGAGCGCCTTCGCACCACCGTGCCGGATCTCCTCGCGCGCTTCCGCGAGGCCTCGGGACGCGCACTCGACTCAGACCGGATGCTGCTCGCCTAGACGCGGAGTGTATTTTCCTCCCCCGGGGGCTTTTTCCCCCGGGGAGGCTTTTTTCCCCGGAGCTTTCCCTCCGGGGCTTTCCTTTCCCGGAAGGGTTCCGTGTGCGGAGTTCACGATTTCTCACAAAGTGCGGATGGAAATGTGAAATTTCAGAGGCAAAAGCTCTTGACAAATCCCGAAAAACCTGTATAATGTATAAGTCATGGTTTGCGCGCGTCGAACCATATCCTTGCCCCCGGCACAGATCAGGGGGCCTTATGTCCATAAGGAGGTGTAATCATGGAGAAGAAACACGCGAATTACGAGACGATTTTCATCGTCAATTCCGAGCTTTCCGACGAAGCCCGCGAGGCTCTGGTTGCGAAGTTCAAGGGACTGATCGAGGAGCATGCCGAGATCACGAAGATCGACGAGTGGGGCAAGCGCCGCATGGCGTACGCCATCAACGACATGCATGAGGGCTACTACGTCTTCATCAGCTTCGTCGCGCCCCAGGAGTTCCCGGCTGAGCTGGATCGTGTTTACAAGATCACGGACGGCATCCTGCGTTCCCTGATTGTGAACATCGACGAGTAAAGGAGTGAACACGAGATGCTGAATCGAATCGTCATTATGGGACGGCTGACTCGGGATCCGGAGCTGCGCTTCACCTCGTCCAACATTCCCGTCTGTTCGATCACCGTTGCGGTGGATCGGGACTTTGCACGCCCCGGCGAGCAGAAGGAATGCGACTTCATCGATGTGATTGCCTGGCGTCAGACCGGCGAGTTTGTTTCGAAGTACTTTCAAAAAGGCCGTATGATCTATGTGGACGGTCGTCTGCAGAGCCGTAAATGGCGCGACAAGAACGATCAGACCCGTGTGAGCTTTGAAATTGTAGCCGACAATGTCGGCTTCTGCGGCGATAAATCCGGTGAACGTCGTGACGACGCGCGTTACGGCGACGCCTCCGGAGACCGTTACGGGGAGCCGCCCGCATCCCGTTATCAGGATTCGCCCAGATACAGCGAGCAACCCAGATATTCTCAGGCTCCTGCCGCCGCTCCTGCCGCTTCCTCTCTGCCCGGCGTTTCGGATTTCTCCGAGCTGGAAGACGAAGCAGACGACAAGGTGCCCTTCTGATTTTTGAAACAAAGGGAGGTTTACTACAGCATGGATACCAATCAGACCCGTGAGCCCCGTGCCGAGCGCCCCGAGCGCCCCGCTCATGAAGACCGCAGCGCGATGCGTCCCCGCAAGCGCCGCAAGGTCTGCGCCTTCTGCGCCGATAAGATTGATCATATCGATTATAAGGATGTCGCCCGTCTTCGCCGTCATACGTCCGAGCGCGGCAAGATCCTGCCCTGCCGCATGACCGGCACCTGCGCCCGTCATCAGCGTCAGCTGACCGTCGCCATCAAGCGCGCGCGTCACATCGCTCTGCTGCCCTACGTCGCGGAGTAAGTAAATGCCGCAAAAATCCCTCTTTTCGAGCTCGAAAAGAGGGATTTTTCTTTTTTTCTTCCACACACGGGGGAAAGGTCGCTCTTTTTCCCCCCCCTAGGATGCAGCACACGAAAGCGGCGGCTTTTTTCCCCGCTCCACAGGCGTATCAGCAGTAGGGGGCTATGCGGCTTGCCGAGACGATGCGGCCAAACCAGTTTGCGTAGGAGATCATGCCGGGCCGCCCGTTGTAGTCAAGCCTTTCCTCCTCCAGCTCCTCAAGACGCGCAAGCTTTCCCGCAAGATACAGCCCGATCTCCCGCTCCGCGCTGTCTATGCGCGCCAGAAGCGATCCGTAGCGCATGTCCATGATGTCCCAGCCCAGCGCCTTGTACAGCGCAAACCAGTTTTCCATGTGGCACTCCCGCTGTGCCTCCATGCGGCGGCGAAGCTCCGGGAGATCCTCGGCTGCGATCCGCCCGAGCTCCTCCCGGTTTCCCTCGCGATAGGCCTTCGTCACGCGCAGTCCCATTTCGGCCTTGAGTGCCAGGGTATGCGCGACGTGCCAGGAAAAATCGAAAAGGCCGTTGTACGCTCCGTTGCGTTCCCGCATGGGCGCGAGCTTTTCCGCAAGTGCCGCGTAATGCGCGTCCAGCGGGAGCCCCTCGATATTTTTGTCGCAGAGTCCCGTCAGGATATCCTGCCACATGAGGAACTTCGACGGATTGCAGGAGGTCAGCTCCGCGGAATCGACGCCGGGTGTTTCGTCCAGCGCCCCAAGCTCAAGAAAATCGTCATAGCGCGCGCCGGTGATGAATTCAAAGCGCGCCCTGAGCTTTTCATAGTCGATTTTTTCGCTGTAGGCGTGCTCTGCGTAGAGCGCGAGTCCCAGCGTATTCGCCGTGCACAGGCACTCCGTGCCGTTGTCGCCCCAGATGGTAACGAAGACCTCGCGCACGCCCAGGCGCCTGCAGGTGGAGAGCGCCGCCTCGGTGCTCAGGAAGGTGCGCTTCCAATGCGGTGCGAAGCCGATCCAGGTCCAGATGCCGCCCGCGAAAATCGGCTCGCCGAAGCGGCGGTGCCGCGCGATGCAGGTTTCATAGGATGCCTCGTCGTTGTGGTAGTAATCCCAATAGACGAGTCTCACGTCCTTCGGACAGCAGTCGACCACCTCCTGCGGAATGGGTGTATCGCCGTAGTAGCCGTAGCCGTGGAAGAACATGTCGCTCCACATCATGGGCTCCAGCCCCAGCTCCCGCACGATTTCGAGCACGCGCCCCAGATGCTCGCGCATGATTTCCTGCACGGGCTTCACGCCGTTCCGGTCCTGATAGGCTCCGCGTCCGAGGTGGTACGCCTCGTCCATGCCGATGTGTACTCTGCGGCTGCGGAACGGGCGGGTCGCCTCCGTCAGCAGATCGCGGATGAACCGGTACGTCTTCTCCTCGCCGACGAGCAGGCACACGTCGTTCTCGCGGATGTCATCGTACACGTTCCACTTGAGCACGTCCACCAGATGCGCCAGCGTCTGGATGCAGGGGATCATCTCGATGCCGAACATATCCGCGTAGTCATCGCACTCCCGGATATCCTCCTCGGTATAGCGCGCGCGCATGTAGCCGAAGTAGGGCTGCGGACGGACGTCAAAGCTGTCCTCGCAGTACAGCATCAGCATGGTAAGACCCATCTGCGCCATCTGCCGCAGCAGCGCCTTCACCTTTTCGACACGGATGACCGCGTTTCCCTGTGAGACGTCGAACATCGGGCCGCAGGTATCAAACTGCGGCGTCTCCCGAATGTCAAATTCCGTCTCTCCCGCGTTCATATGCTGCACCAGCAGGCTGCATGCGCGGAAAAAGCAGCACTTTCTGCCGTATTCAATTACCGCCTGCCCGTCCGCTCCGAGTGCCGCGCGCAGCGGTGCGCCCTCGCGGAAGCGGACGCAGACCTCCGTCCCGCCGCCGTCCTCTTCTCCGAGCGTTACATGCATGTCGGGCGCCAGCGCCCGTATGCCGGGCATGAGCTCCTTTATATCCCCCGTAAAGTGCAGCACCATGTGATGATTCTCCTTACTTTTTCGTTTTCCGGATCTTCAGATTCTCACCGCGTCCGCGCTCTCCGCAAGCTCCCGCAGGATCTCCCGTACGCTGCGCGGGCTCCTGTATTCCATATCCGCAAGAGGGGTTTCGATGAAGCTCTCCGTCAGCTGCCTCTGAAAATCCGCGCGGTCGGGGAAGATTCTCCCGCGCAGGCCGCCTTCCCCGATGAAGTCGAAGTAGGCGCGCATGGCGGGCAGATAGATGCTCCCGAACAGCTCCGTGATCATCGTGCGGCAGTACCCCGCAGAGGCGTTGCGCTTAAGCGTTTTCTCAAAGCAGGGATTCACCGGAGCCTCGCGTGAAAGCCTTCTGAAGGATGCGTTCAGCGAGAAGTCCGGGGACGTGCTCAGAAGCTCGCCCAGAAGCTGTGTCAGCCGGTATATCGCATCGCAGCGCTCCTTCAGGCCGTCCTGAGTCCCCGTACCCGCCGGAGCCTCGCGGATGCACAGCTCCGTCCGCATGAGTCCCAGGTCGATGCGGCGGTGCACGACCGCGCGCGCGATGTCGATTGCATCGCGGCGCAGATGCTCATCCTGAAGCTGCTCCTCCGTAAGCTCTCCGAGCTCCCGCAGTACGCCGGAGAAGCGGTCATCCAGGGTGCTTGCCTGTGCCAGTCTGAAGCGCATGGCCTCACCCGAAGCCCGCACCCACTGCTCCTCCCCGCCCCACAGCGCGATCCAGGGCTGATCAAGCAGACTGCAGAACATCATGCCGAAGCGGTTGAACGCCGGGTTGTCGCGGTCCTGGTACCAGCATTCCAGCCGGATCAGCGGGAAGAAGTCCTCCCACACCCGGTTCATGTACCCGGCGAGGCTGCCGTAGCGTCCCCGGCACAGATCCGCCATAAGCTCGTGCACATCGCGCTTTTCCGGCGCCCACGCGTTCTCCGCCAGATATTCGAGCATAAGCGTGTCGCTGTGGGACATTTCCGGCCATAAAACCATACCGCGGCACATCGGATCCTCCGCCGCAAGCCGGAGCCTCTCCCCGATGCGGGCATAGTCCCCGCGCATGTCGTTTTCCGGCTCGTAGGCATGGAAAATGCCGAAAATCCACGGAAAGCGGTTCATAAGTCCCCAGTTTTTGAAGCAGTTGCTCTCGCCGGCGGTTTCGGAGGTATAGTCGAGGATCATCGTGCGCTCCGGGTCGAACTCCGAGACCAGTCTCTGCACCTCCTCCGGCGTCCAGAACATCCACAGATCCCAGCTCGCGATGAGGAGCTTCGATTGCGGATAGCGGTCACGCAGCCTCCGCGCGATCTGACGGTAGGTATAGAGCTTGAGATTCAGATTATCGCGCCGCTCGGTACAGCACATGCGCTCGGCCAGACCGATGGTATGGAACAGCTCCGGGCAGCCGTAGTGCTCCGTGCAGGCCTCGGTAAGCCGGAAATAGCGGTCGAGGTTCTCCTGCTTCCGGATGTCCCACACAAGCCCCGTCGGATCGTTGTACCCCGCTGTCGCCTGCGGCAGGAAGTCGGGCTGCACGGCGCGGATGAACTCATGCGGCGTGCGGGAGTACCAGTGCGTCATGGTGCCGCAGTCCTCCGCGTGAATCAGATCGCGCGCGGCGGCATAGTCCAGCACCATCTTCCGCAGCTTTCCCCTGTACTCCAGCGGCCAGAAGAGCGTACGGTCGTCGTAGCCCATCATGGTTTCGGGGTCATACTCGGGGCAGGGCGTGTTCGGATCGGGATACGGCACGAGCTCGGGGAAGGCGCGCTGGAAGATGTCGTCGTGTCCGATGCGCAGCATGAAGAAGTTCAGCCGTCTCCTGCACATCCAGTCGATTTCCCTCTTCCAGTCCTCATAGCCCCACTGCTCGGCCTGGAAGCGCGTAAGGGAGCGGTGCGCGAAGTAGCGCAGACCGCGCAGGTCGAATCGCGGGGACTCATGCACCTCGAAGCCTGCAAGGGGCAGCGTGTCCCTGTGCGGGACCACATCCCCGTCCCAGTAGTAGCGCGCACCCGCCGCGCGGGCAAAGTAGTCGTATACGGCGTACAGCGTGCTGCGCCCGCGTCCTCCCGCGAGCACCAGCACGTCATGCTCCCCGCGCCGCGCGCTCAGGATGCTGTAGTCATCCGTCCCGTACCGCAGCCCCAGGGAGTCAAGAGCCCCGGAGGATAAAAGCTCCCAGGTGCACGGCTGAACGTCATCCGCGCCGATGACAATCGCGTCCCCGTCTCCCCACTCTGTCCCGATGCAGGGCTCCTGCCCCGTCACGGCGCGCCACATATCCCGGCAGGCCTGCGCCGCGATTCCGTATGCGGAACCGGCATTTTCCGGCTGAATGATTCTCATGCTTTTCCTCCCGTTTTCTCCTGCCGCGGCAGTTTTTTTTTGCAGTGCTTGCGCTTTTTCCCGGCAAGGCGTATAATAGCCTGCGGTATGACGAGGGGCTTTTCTCCCCCCATCCTTCAAGACAGATACAACGAGGTTTTTTGCCATGATCAACCGTCTGCGCCGCTCCCTTCCGGGGCGGTTTCTCGAGACCTGCGTCCGCGGCTTCTTCGATGCGCAGATCGCGGCCTCAGCGTCCCAGCTGGCCTATTCCCTGCTGTTCACGCTCTTTCCGTTTCTCATGTTCCTCAACGCGCTTCTGGGCGTGCTTCCCATCGATCTCGACGATGTCCTCAGCGTCACCTCCCAGGTGATTCCGACGGAGGCGAAAAGCGTCATCGAGACGTATCTGGACTACCTGTCCGGGATGAGCACGCCGGGACTTTTGTGGACGGGCTGCGCGCTGACCGCCATGGCCCTCTTCCGCATCGTCAGCACGCTGATGGAGGCGATGCACCGCATCTACCATGTGGAAAAGCGGCGGCATCCGGTTCGCCAGACGCTCACCGCCGTGGGCGGAGCCGCGCTGCTGATGGTCTCCTTCATCCTCGTCCTGCTGGTGTTCCTGCTCGGTCAGGGCACGCTGGACGCTCTTGGGCGGGTCTGCACGATTCCCGGGGGCTTCGTGCACGTCTGGCTTGCCCTGCGCTTCGTTGTGCTGGCGGCGTGGGTGTTCGTCATGCTCCTGCTGCTCTACACCGTCTCCCCCAACCGCCCGCTCCGCCTTTCGGAGGCCGTTCCGGGTGCGCTGATCTCCATGATCGGATGGATTGCCGCGTCCCTGGGACTGTCCTTCTACATCGACCGCTTCACGCGCTACTCCCTGCTCTACGGCTCCATCGGAGCCGTCATCGTGCTCCTGCTCTGGCTCTACGCCACGGGCATTCTCCTCCAGCTGGGCGGCCTCGTGAACGAAACGCTCTCCCGGCTCCGGTCGGAGGCCGGTGCAGATTCATTATACCGCGAAGAGGTATAATGCCGCGAAGAGGTATAATGCGCAGAGGATGAACGATCCCCCTTTTTGACCCCGCTTTTTTTCATGGGTTCAAAAAGGGGGATTCTGATTTTCTCAAGCCTCAGCCCGTAATGTACTCCGCCGCCGCGCGGACGGAGCAGTCCGAATACTCCCATGCCGTCAGGACGAGCGCCGCTCCGAGCTGCGTGTAGCTTTCGGCGGTATAGACGTCGTCCAGCACCACGACGCTCACCGCCGCGCCCGTCGCCGCAAGCCGTGCGGCGAGCTGCGTGCAGCCGTCTCCCCGGACGGCCAGCACGATGTGCGCATAGTGCTCCGCGCTCTGCACCGCCTCCTCGATCTCTGCCGTGGAGGGCGTGCTGTCGATTTCGATGGAGTCGCAGCCGCTCTCGTGCGACATGTACGCGCCGAAGCTGCGCGTCTCCTGCGTACGGGAGGTACGCGACGGCTCCGTATAGAGCACCAGCGTCGACGAGGCGCCGAATTCCGCCGCCTCGCCCTCCGTCACGGCCAGACTCTCCCGGGCGATCGTCTCAAGGAGCGCTGCGTACTCCTCCGTGTCCGGAAGCTGCGCGGACGGACGCGCTCCCGCAAGCACTCCGTACTCGTACTTCGCATTCAGGATGCGCAGCACGGCCTCGTCCAACCTCGCCTCGCTGATGCGTCCCTCCTGCACCGCAAGAAGCACCGCCTCCCGGCAGGCTCTCAGCGCGTCGGATGAGTCGTTGATGCACAGCAGATCCGCACCTGCGTTGATTGCCATGACGCAGGCCTCCTCCTCGCCCCAGTTCTTCGTGATCGCGCCCATCGAAAGGCTGTCCGTCACGACCAGACCGTCAAAGCCCAGCTCCGTGCGCAGCACGCCCTCGATCACCTCCGGCGTCAGGGAGGCGGGCGTCGTCTCCGCGCCCAGTGCGGGGTAGAGGATATGCCCGACCATCGTCATCTCCGCTCCGGCCGCGATGCCGGCGCTGAAGGGCACGAACTCCACGGAATCCAGACGGTCGCGGTTATAGGACACGCCGGGCAGCGTCGTATGGCTGTCCTCGGCGGTGTCTCCGTGTCCCGGGAAGTGCTTGAGGCAGGACAGCACGCCGGAGGACTGCAGTCCCAGAACCGCCGCGCTCACGAATTCTGCCGCCGTTTCCGGATCCTCGGAAAAGCTGCGGTCGCCGATCACGGGATTGTCGGGGTTGGAGTTGACATCCGCAACGGGCGCGAAGTTCACGTTGATGCCCAGCGTACGCAGCTGCGCCCCCATGAGCTCATAGAGCCTCTGCGCCGTCTGAGTATCCCCCGTCGCGCCGACCGCCATGGCCGGAGGCGCCGTACAGGCATCGAACAGGCGCAGCACGCGTCCGCCCTCCTGATCGACCGCGATGAAGGGGCAGATGCCCGTACGCGCACTGACGGCATCCATCAGCTCCGTATTCAGCTCCGCAAGCTGCTCCGTATCCTCGATATTCGAGGCAAAGAGCACGATGTTGCCGATGGCGCATTCGTCCAGCAGGGCGCGGTCCTCATCGGACAGCGTCGTGCCCGAGACGGACACGATGAACAGCTGCCCCACCTTCTCCTCCGTCGTCATCGCGGAGAAGCGCGCCTCCACGTCCTCATAGCGCACATCCGCCTCGGCCGTCGTGGTCTGCGTCGTGGACGCAGGCAGCTCGGTCGTGGTTTCGGGCGGCGCGGAGGTCGTTGCGGGCGCCTCGGAGGTCTGCATCGTCGTCGCGGGCGCGGTGGTGGCAACGGGCACCGTTGCTGCTGCGGTCGTCGCGGACGCGGTCGTACCGATCACGGGAAGCTCGGTTTTCTGCTCCGTCCCGGCGGAGCATCCCGTGCACAGGAGCATCCACACGGCGCAGAGCATGGCCAGAATTCTGTGTTTTTTCATATTGTTTTGCTTAATTTACCCTTTATTTTTTAAAAAAACGGGATATGTTATTTTATCGGTTCGCCGCCCCTTTTCCCCCCTCGGGGGCGGGCGAAGGGAGAGCTCTCTCTCCCTTTTTTTAAGCCGCCGGTCATATGCCGTAGTGCAGATCCTCCTGCCCCGCGGCGGACGCGGAGAGGCGGAAGGCCTTCGGCGTGACGCCCGTCATCCTCAGGAATGTGCGGTTGAAGTGGCTGATGTTGGAAAAGCCCGCGGCGTAGCAGATGTCGGCGATCTTCATCGCGGGGCTGTCCTGAATCAGGCTGATGGCATACGCCACGCGCAGCCCGTTCAGGTACTCCGTGAAAGTCTTCTTCGTGAGGAGCTTGAAGTAATGCCTGTAGTACGACGGGCTCATGATGGCCACAGCCGCGGCATCCTGGACGGTGATGTCCCGTCTGAAGTTGTCGCGGATGAAGTCCAGCGAGCGCAGGAGCACCTCGCGGTGCCGCTCGAAGCGCAGCGCCTCATCGTCCGCCGCACCCCCGCGCGCGGCATGCACGGCACGCCGCAGAGCCGTCAGGAGCAGCCATGTGCAGCCCCGCACGGCCGCCTCAAAGCCCTCCGCGCGCTCCGTATACTCCCGCTCGATGTGCGCGTAGAGACTCTCCGCATCGAATCGCGCCTGACCGCTCAGGGTCACCAGCGGGAAGCTGTGCCCGCTCGTATACTCCTCCAGCCAGTCCAGCGCATCGCAGCCGTCGTACGGCACGCCGGGCACCAGCGCGGAATCGATGAACTCCGACAGGAACTCAAACTCGACAAGCTCGAACTCATGCCCCTCGATGGGGATGAAGTAATGCGGCAGATAGGGCGGAATCAGCAGAAGATCCCCGCAGCGCAGGTCGTTGATATGGGAGCCGCAGACATGCGTGAGCGACCCGCGCCGGATGTAGACCATCTGGATATAGGAGTGCCTGTGCGGAATGAGCTGGCACGTCGTGTAGATATGGTGATAAAACGGCAGATTGTCGCCGTTTCCGTTGGTTGCGAAGTCGAAAAGCTTCGTATTTCCGTATTCCGGACGATCGCGGAACAGGCACGCCACCTGCGGTTTTCCCCCTTTTTTCTCCGATATTCGCGCTCATTGCCGTCTTTCGCAGGGCGGCTCCTCCCCCGTCAGCCTCAGCGCATTTTTCCAGTAAATCCTGTCGCGCACCGACTGCTCCAGTCCCAGACTGTCTATGAATTCCTGGTGGACGTTGTCGAAGTAGTCGCGCGCATAGACGCAGCGATCCTGCCATGTGGTGAGGAAGTGCCGCGCAAATTCCGGGTCGCGCTTCAGCGCGTTGCAGCCCGAGCCCGCGGAGAGATCGCAGTAGAGATTGGGGTACTTCTCCAGAAGCTCCGGAATGCGCCCGCCCGGACGCACGGGGCCTTTGGGATAGGCCTCATGCTCACAGTCCGCATCGCCCGAGATATGCGTCCAGAAGCCGGGCGCATGCCCCAGGAAATTCGTCTCCGGGCAAAGCCTCAGCACCCGCTCCAGACAGTCGATGCCGCCTCCGTACCAGTAGCTCGGACGCGGATAGCGGGAGGCCTCGGGGAACTCGTAGTCGAAGTGGAACGTGACGGGCAGCCCCCGCTCTCCGGCGAAGCGCCACAGGCGGATGGCGTCGGGGTTATCGTACATCATGCGCAGCTTGACCTCGCCGCAGACCTTCACGCCGTAGATGTCTATGGCAGCCGCCAGCCGGTCGATGGCCTCGGGGCGGCGCGGATCCGGCGCAAAGCCCAGGACAAAGCGCTCCGGGCAGCGCTCGACGTACGAAAGCGTCCGCTCGAAGGACACAGGACCCGTGCCCCGCACGGCGTCTACGTTGACCGCGCGGATGTACTCGGGCGAGTATTCGTCCGCGGGAGATTCCCATGTCAGAAGCCATGTCCGGTCGATGTGATACCGGTCCATATTCTCCAGGAATTTCGCCAGATTATGCCCGTGCCAGTCCGCGTGATTGTGTGCATCGATGATCATCGCAGCATCCTCCGTTTCCGGTTGTGGGCTCATCGGAAGGAAAAGAAAGGCGTCGTTATCCCCACCCACCGGGGTGGGTACGTCACCAGCGGCGGAGCTTTTTTCCCTTTCCCGCGAAGGGGGCTTTTCTCTTCGTATATTTTTGAAAGCGCCGCATGCTCAGTCTAGCACGCCCCGGATGCCTTGTCAAGGCTTGCCGGATTTTTCCCGGCTTTCGCGGATGATTCAAAGGATAATCCGCTCGATTTATCCGCGTTTTCGGCGGATTTCATCATGCGAAAGGTTGATTTTCCCGCGCGGATGTGATATACTGATTTATCTGTGGGGATATCTGCAAAAGAAGAGGGGGATTTTTCGATGAAGCTCGCCGCACTGGATGCAAACAGCCTGCTGAACCGTGCGTTTTACGCCATCCGTCCGCTTTCCACGCGCGGCGGTGAGTATACGAATGCCGTCTACGGCTTTCTCACGAATTACTTCAAAATCGTGTCCGAGCTTTCGCCCGATGCCGTCTGCGCCTGCTTCGATGTCCACGCGCCGACCTTCCGCCATCTGGAGTACTCCGAGTACAAGGCCGGACGCCGTCCCTGCCCCGAGGAGCTCATCCCGCAGTTCGATCTGACGCGCGAGGTGCTCGATGCGCTGGGCGTGCCGCATGCATCGCTTGCGGGCTTTGAGGCCGATGACCTTCTGGGCACGCTCTCGCTTGCCTGCGAGGAGCGGCCGGACTGGGAATGCGTCATTGTCACGGGCGACCGCGACAGTCTGCAGCTCGTGGGTCCCTCCACCTGTGTGCGCCTCATCACGACCAGCGCCGGCCATCCTCTGACGACCGTCTACACGCCCGAAAAGCTGCAGGAGGTCTACGGCGTCACGCCCGCGCAGATGATCGAGGTCAAGTCCCTCATGGGAGACGCGTCGGATCACATTCCCGGCGTACCGGGCATAGGAGAAAAGACGGCGCTCGCGCTGATCCGCTCCTTCGGCACGCTGGACGGCGTCTATGAAAACCTCGATTCCCCCTTGATCAAAAAGAGCGCGCGGGAAAAGCTCCTTGCGGGACGGGATTCCGCATATATGAGCCGCCGTCTCGCCGAAATCGACCGCCATGTCCCCCTGGGCCGTACCCCGGAGGAGCTTCTCCTGCGCGAGCCCGACTGTCCCCGTCTGCTGGCGCTCTTCGAGCGTCTGGAGCTTCGGAAATTCATCGTGCAGCTGGGGCTGCGCGACCGCGTTCGTGAAGCCCCGGCCGCAGAGCCCTCAGTACCCGCAGAGCCCTCAGTACCCGCGGAGCCTGCGTCCGCGGCAGCCCCTGCCGCCCCGTCCCCGGAGACCGTCGTGCTGGCCGATCCGGAGCTGTCCTGCATCGGCATTCTGGAGGACGGCGGCTTCCGCGTGCTGCGCGCGTCGGATGCGGATTATGCGTCCCGTCTTGCGCCGCTTCTCTCCCCGGAGCTTCCGAAGGTCGTGCATGACGCAAAGCCCTTCTACCTTGCGGCGCTGCGCCTGGGGATCCCCTGCGGAGGCTTCGTCTCGGATACCGCCGTCGCCGCCTACCTGGCCGCCCCCGGCGAGGACTGCAGCCTGGCACCTGCCGCTGAGCGCGTGCTGGGGCTCAGCGTCCCCGCGCCCGACTGGGACGCGCTTTTAACGCCCTTCGGCGCACCGTCGCAGGAGCCCCTGCTGCGGGCGCAGCTCGGAGCCGTGCGCGGCCTGCGCGATTCTCTGGAGGAAAAGCTGCGCACCGAGGGCATGGATGCGCTCTACCGGGAGCTGGAGATGCCCCTCACGCGCGTGCTTGCGGGGATGCAGGCGCGCGGCTTCCTGGTGGACCGCGAGGCGCTTGCCGCATACTCCGGGCGCCTCGGCGCGCGGCTGGGCGAAATCGAGGCGCAGGCGCATGAGCTTGCGGGGCAGGACGTCAACCTGAACTCGCCCAAGCAGCTGGGCACACTCCTCTTCGAGACGCTGGGACTGCACGGCGGCAGGAAGACGAAAACCGGCTGGACAACGGACATCGAGGTGCTGGAGTCCGTGCGGGATCAGCACCCCATCGTCCCGCTCATCATCGAGTACCGCGGGCTCGCGAAGCTCCGCGGCACCTACGCGGACGGGCTTCCCCGCTTCATTTCCCCCGCGGACGGACGCATCCACTCGAATTTCCAGCAGCTCGTCACCGCGACCGGACGGCTGTCCTCCACCGACCCGAATCTGCAGAACATCCCCGTGCGCAAGTCCCTGGGCGCGGAGCTCAGGCGCATGTTCATCGCGTCCCCCGGATGCGTGCTCATAGACGCGGACTACTCGCAGATCGAGCTGCGCCTCCTCGCGCACATCGCGCACGATACCGCGCTTCTGGAGGCCTTTGCCCGCGGCGAGGACATTCACCGCGCCACAGCCGCCGCCGTTGCCGGCATCGCCCCCGAGGACGTCACGCCCGCGCAGCGCAGCGCAGCCAAGGCCGTGAACTTCGGCATCGTCTACGGCATCTCGGCCTTCGCGCTCGCGGAGAATCTGGGCATTCCGCGCGCCGAGGCGAAGGCGTACATCGAGCGATACTTCGAAAAGTATCCGGGCGTACACGCCTATATGGAGCGCATCCGCCGCGAGGCGCAGGAAACGGGCTTCGTCACGACGCTCTACGGACGCCGCCGCGAGCTGCCGCAGCTGCAGAGCACCAACCGCAACGTCCGCGCTCTGGGAGAGCGGCTTGCGCTGAACACCCCCATCCAGGGCACGGCGGCGGACATCATCAAGCGCGCCATGCTGCGCGTGGAGAAGAGGCTTGAGCGCGAGGGATTCGCCGCGCGTCTGATTCTGCAGGTGCACGACGAGCTCATCGTCGAGGCGCCCGTGCAGGAGGCCGAAGCCGTACAGCGGCTCCTCTCGGAGGAGATGGAGGCCGCAGCCGACCTCGACGTGCGCCTTCCCGCCGAAGCCTCCGCAGGAGAAAACTGGTATGACGCAAAGGCTTGAGCTTCTGCCCGCCGGTGAGGGCGACCTGCGTGAGCTTGCGGCGCTGGAGCGGGCGTGCTTTTCCGCTCCGTGGAGCGAGCGTGAGCTTGCGGGATCGCTGTCCTCGCCCTTTGTCGTACTGCGCCGGGCGCTGCTTGACGGCGTCTGCGCGGGCTACCTGTGCGCCTCGGCTCTGTACGGGGAGGCTGAGATTCTGCGCATCGCCGTGCATCCCGACTGCAGGCGGCGGGGCATCGCCCGTGCGCTCCTGAGGGAATTTTTCGAAAATTTCCCGGATTATGCAACCTTTCTGGAAGTGCGTGCGTCTAATACGGCGGCCAGAGCTCTGTACGAGTCCGAAGGCTTTGCCGCAGCGGGCGTACGGAGGAATTATTACGAGCACCCCGCGGAGGACGCCGTATGCATGATGCGTCCCCCTTCCCCCCAAAATACAACCGGGAATATCCCCGGGGTGAAAGAGGCCTGAATCGGAACATCATATGAAAATTCTCGCTATAGAAAGCTCCTGCGACGAAACCGCGGCTGCGGTTTCGCTGGACGGAAGAACCATTCTCTCCAATGTCGTGCTGTCCCAGGCGGACATGCACGCCGTATTCGGCGGCGTCGTCCCCGAAATCGCCTCCCGCCGGCACATCGAGGGCATCGTGGGCGTGGCTGACCAGGCGCTTCGGGACGCGGATGTGCGCCCGGAGGAGCTGGACGCCGTGGGCGTCACCTACGCGCCCGGACTCATCGGAGCGCTGCTTGTGGGCGTGAACTTCGCCAAGGCCTATGCGCTGGCGCGCGGGCTCCCGCTCATTCCCGTGCATCATATGCGCGGGCACATCGCCGCAAACTACATCGCCTTTCCCGAGCTTTCCCCCCCGTTCTGCTGCCTCGTCGTATCCGGAGGGCACTCGCTGATCGTGGACGTGCGCGATTATACGGATATGCGCATCATCGGCTCCACGCATGACGATGCGGCGGGGGAGGCCTTTGACAAGGCGGCGCGCGTGCTGGGGCTTCCCTACCCCGGCGGTCTCGCCATCGACCGTCTGGCGCAGAAGGGCGATCCCCACGCCTACAGGCTCCCGCGTGCGCATGTGGACGGAGCTCCGC
>CAVGLF010000004.1:0-38047 GCA_963630045.1 Butyricicoccaceae bacterium
TTGAGAGGAGCTGTCCTTAGTACGAGAGGACCGGGATGGACATACCTCTGGTGCATCGGTTGTCGTGCCAACGGCATGGCCGAGCAGCTATGTATGGACGGGATAAACGCTGAAAGCATCTAAGCGTGAAACCCTCTTCGAGAATAGATCTCCCATCCGAAAGGAGTAAGGGCCCATGTGGACCACATGGTTGATAGGCTGTTGGTGTAAGTGCGGTGACGCATTCAGCCAGACAGTACTAATAGCCCGAGGACTTGACCTACGAATCATTCGAATCAATTTTGCGCTCAGACTTCTTCTTCACCTTCTCTGTTCAGTTTTCAGGGTACATTCGGCCGCTGACGCGATGATACGCGCCTTTAGCTCAGTTGGTAGAGCAGCTGACTCTTAATCAGCGGGTCCCGGGTTCGAGTCCCTGAAGGCGCACCAATCCGGCCCGATGGTCAAGAGGCTAAGACGGCGGCCTCTCACGCCGCAAACGGGAGTTCGATTCTCCCTCGGGTCACCACTTCCCCTCGTTTGCAGCATCTCCCTCAATCGCGTTTCCCTTTCGTCTTTCAACCTGCGGAGTCCAACATAGCTTCCTCGTGAAAGATGCCAGTCGGTGTTTATTGCCACAAGGGTCCACCCGTTCCCATTCCGAACACGGTAGTTAAGCTTGTGAGCGCCAACGATACTTGAGGCGTGAGCCTCCGGGAAAATAGGTCTTCGCCGACACCCGCGGGTCCCAACAGGGGCTCGTGCTGAATCCCTCGCAGTAATGCGAGGGATTCTTTTTTTGCGCCGCGATAAACTGAATAACGGGCAAAAAGAGCCGGAGCTTTGGCGCTCCGGTTCTTTTTGCGCTGCAGGGTGACGGAAACTTATGTAGAAATTTCCGTAATTTGTGCGCAGATTACGCACGTAGGCACTTGCGGTTTTTGATATGAGGAGATTCAGATTCTCGACAATACCTGTACGTTCTGCGATACGCAGAACCATTGGGCGCTTGACGACATCGGGTTTACCGCTGCGCGCGGACTGTTCAACGGCACGAGCGCGAATCTCTTCAGTCCCGAGGGGAAGGTGAACCGCGCAATGCTCTGGACGGTGCTCGCGCGTGTGTACGGTGTGGACGTGAGCTCCCGGAGCGCGGTCTGGTACGATAAGGCGCAGAGCTGGGCGGTCTCGACGGGCGTCTCGGACGGCACGAATCCGACTGCGGGCATCACGCGCGAGCAGCTCGTGACCATGCTGTGGCGCAGCGCCGGAAGGCCTGCGGCGGTCAGCTCCCCCGCAAGCGCCTTTGCGGACGCGTCCGCAGTCAGCGCGTACGCCGTGGAGGCCGTGAACTGGGCAGTCGGTCGGGGCATCCTCACGGGTGTCGGCGGGGAACGGCTCGATCCTGCCGGCACGGCCACCCGCGCGCAGCTCGCGGCGATGCTCACCCGCTGCATCAAAGCCATTGCGTAGGAGCGCGGAGCATATGAAAAAGGGTTTTCTGGTATAAACAAGAAAACCCTTTTTTGCAGTATTTGGGAGATGGGGAAATGCCCTCCGCCGCCCCCTCTTACAGCTCCGCGCGGCGCAGGGGGGAGCGCAGGTAGGAGATTGTCAGCAGGAGGCTGCAGCAGATCCAGCCCATGGGATAGGCCAGCGCGACCGGCAGGAAGCCTCCGCCCAGAAGCTTCGTCACATACAGGAAGAGCTGCCGGAAGAGGACGAAGGAGCACAGCATGATGATCATCGGACGCGTGGCATCGCCGATGCCGCGCAGCGCTCCGGCGAAGATCTGATTGAAGCAGATCGTGAAGTAGAAGGGCGCCAGGAACGAAACGAAGCGCGCTCCGTACTCCAAAACCTCCGCGTCATCCGTGAACAGCCGCAGCAGCACGCGGCGCAGGGGGACGACCAGCGCCGAAAGCGTCACCGTGATGGCAAGGGACATGATCAGCGCCTGACGCACGCCGCGCCGCGCGCGGTCGAGCTTGCGCGCTCCGTAGTTCTGCCCGACGAAGGTCGTCGAGCCCAGCGCAATGCTCTGCACGGGAATCAGGATGAAGATATCCAGCTTGCTGCAGGCCGACCATCCCGCCATGCAGGACGAGCCGAAGAAGTTGATGTAGGACTGAACGAAGACGTTCGAGAATGCCGTCAGCGCCTGCTGTACGCCGGAGGGCACGCCGACGGAGAAGATCTCGCGCAGAACCGGCAGCTTGATGCGCAGGCTCCTCCAGCGGATGCCGTAGGGCTGACGCGTCACGGTCAGCGTGATGAGTCCCAGAAGCGCCGAGATGAACTGAGCCAGAATCGTCGCAATGGCGACGCCCGCCACGCCCCAGTGAAAGACGATGACGAAGACCAGGTCGAGAATCGTATTCAGCACGGCGGAGACGATCAAAAACAGCAGCGGACGCACGGAATCTCCGACGGCGCGCAGGATGCCGGAGGTCATGTTGTAGAAGAACAGCCCCGTGATGCCCGAAAAATAGATTCTCAGATACAGCGTGGCCTCGGGCAGCACGTCCTCAGGCGTATCCATGGCGCGCAGCATCGGGGTGACGATGGCGGTGCCTACCGCAGTCGCGAAGATGCACAGCAGGAAGGTCACGGAAATCGCCGTATGGACGGCATCGCTGAGCCCTTCGTTGTCATGTGCGCCGTAGGTATGGGAAATGACGACGGATGATCCCGTGGAAAGTCCCGCGCAGAGTCCGACGAGCATGTTGATGATGCTGGAGGTGCTGCCGACAGCCGCCAGTGCCTCCTTGCCGACGAAGCGTCCGACGACGATCGTATCCACCGTATTGTACAGCTGCTGAAAGAGCAGTCCGACGGCCATGGGAAGCGCAAATTCCGCAAGATGCTTCCAGATGACGCCCTCCGTCATATCGGTATCTCCGCGTTTCAGTATCCTCATGGGAATCCGTGTAACCTCCCCGACTGCAAAAAATCCATACGTCAAAGAATCCGCAGCATGATGTAAAAGTCTGCACGCGAAAAAACGTTTGACGTATGAACATATGATATCATAATTTTCAAAAAGCGTCAAGCACCCCCTCTCCCGCGCGCGCATTCCTGCTCCGGGGCATCCGACAGGGAGCGGCTCCGTTCCCCCCAAAAAAAGAGAGGGGGCTTGAGAGAGAGAGGGGGCGGCTCCGGCGCCTTTTTTCGGGGCTTACCGCATCCCGTCTGCCAGCGCCAGAAGCCCGTCGATGCGCGGGATGACGGCGGTGCAGAGGGCGCGCGTCGGGTCCGGAACGGCGGCGAGATCCGGAATGAGGACGGGATGCATCCCCGCACGATGCGCCGCACGGATGCCGGCATCGGAGTCCTCCGCAACGAGGATGCACTCCGGGGCAAGCTCCAGCCGGCGGGCGGCCTCGAGGAAGATGTCCGGCTCGGGCTTGCTGTGCTCCACCATATTGCCCGTGACGATGACCTCGAAGGCGTCCGCAAGCCCGGACAGCGCAAGATGCGTCCGCGTCAGGGGAAGCTCCGTGGAGGTCGCGGCGGCGGTGCGGATGCCCCGGGAGGCAAGCCCTTCGAGAAGCTCCCGCACGCCGGGTTTTTTCAGATCGCCCGCATCGCGGATGAGTGCCTCCGAGTGCCGCACAAAGCCGCGGCTGAGCGCGTCCCAGGAGATGCCGGGTGCGGCCTCCTCCACCAGCCGGGAGGTTTCGCGCACATTGACGCCGCGCGTCCGCAGCAGCGTTTCCTGCGGAATCTCATACCCCAGATCGCGCCCGGCCTCCCGCCACGCCCGCATATAAAGCCGCTCCGTGTCAAGAACCGTGCCGTCTATGTCAAAAATAACGCCCTGTATCATATATGATATGCTCCTTTGCTTTTCGCATGGGGGATTCGACTCCCTGTCAGTATAGCGGACGGCGGGGGAAAAGTCAAGGAGACGGGGACGGACGGCAGCGGGGGAAAAACAGATACGCGCCGCAAAATACATCAGCGCGGAGTCCGTTTTTTTATACGTGACTCCGCGCTGATGTATTTTTATAAAGAGGACGGAAATCAGCCGAAATACCGCTTCAGCAGCCCCGTGAAGGCGCGGCCGTGACGGGCTTCATCCTTCGCCATTTCGTGGACGGTGTCGTGGACGGCGTCGAGGCCGAGCTCCTTTGCAAGCTTTGCCAGGGCGAGCTTGCCCGAGCAGGCGCCGCTCTCCGCCTCCGCACGCAGCTCCAGATTGCGCTTCGTGCTGTCCGTGACGACCTCGCCCAGAAGCTCCGCAAACTTCGCCGCATGCTCCGCTTCCTCATGCGCCGCGAGCTTGTAGAACGCGCCGATCTCCGGGTAGCCCTCGCGCTCCGCGACACGAGCCATCGCAAGATACATGCCGACCTCGGTGCACTCGCCCGTGAAATTCGCGCGCAGCTCCTCGATCACCCGCGCATCCGCGTCATGCGCCGAGCCGACGACATGATCGCACGCCCAGCTCGCCTCGCCCTTCTGCTCCGTAAACTTCGCCGCGGGCGCCTTGCACTGAGGACAGCGCTCCGGGGGCGTATCGCCTTCGTGTACATAACCGCAAACCGTGCAAACCCATTTAGCCATAGGAAAAATCCTCCTTATACCATACAAATTTCCTTTTTAAAAGCGGACGGGAGCCTGTTTTTGACCGTGCCGTTTTCCCGGCTTTTTGCATCCCCTGTCCGACCGTGGCTATAGTATACCATATTAGTCCATATTCCGCAATAGGCAGATTCGATAATTCGAAGAGGACGGATTTGGCTATACTCTACAAATTCAGTACAGTATATACTGCGGCAAGACGCCCTCAGCCGATGTTCTCCCCCGCAAAATCGCGCAGAAATTCCAGAATCAGCCCCGCGAAGACGGAATTTCCAAAGACATCGCGCTCCCGGGCAAAGGAGCAGTGCGTGCCGTGCAGCAGCCGGAAATCCACCTGCGTCATGTCAAAGCCCATGTGCTCCATCGTGGCGCGCAGAAGCTCGTTTTGCAGGGCGCGGTTCGTCATGTCCTGATCCGACACGAGAATCTGCATCGGAGGGACGAACATCCCCGGACGGACATGGAAGAGGGGCGCTGTCTCGTCCACGATCAGACGGCGCGGATCCTCGCCCGAGTACGCGAGCACGCTGAAGTGCTTCGTCGGCTGGGCGGAGCCGTGGATGTACCCCGCGATGTCCTGCGGCTTGAGCCCCGCACCGCACAGCCACCGGGAGTCAAAGCAAAGCATCATGGACAGGTACGCGCCTGCGGAAAGTCCTCCGACGAAGAGCCGGCCGGGATGCTCATGCGTACGCTGCTCACGCAGGATGAAGGCCGCTGCTGCCGCCGCGTCCTCCAGAAAATCCGGGTACCGCGCATCCGGGAACATGCGGTACTCCGCAGAGGCTACGGCGATGCCGCGCTGCGTCAGTGTCCGCGCCGCCTCGGGAATCCCGGGCTCCAGACGGTTCCCGTGGACAAGACCCCCTCCGTGGAAGAGCAGAACCGTCGGGATCGTGCGTCGGTCGGCGTCATCGGGCAGATACCAGTCAAGAAGGCATGCCCCGGGCTGCGCATAGCGGATGTCCGGCAGAATTTTCATTGCGGGGATCAACTCCTCATCATGTAATAAAAAAACGGCGAACCTTTTTTTAGCCGGGTGTCGCCGTTTCTTTGCAAAAAAGGGGGGAGCAGGATGCGTCAGACGGGTTTTTCCCGCCGTACAAGGCGCGGGAGGAGAATCAGCGCGGCGGCAAGTCCCCAGAACAGCGCCATCATGTACGGCTCCTCGAAGATATTCTCAAAGAGGCAGTGCATGAGTACGCCCGTAAGCCCCGACAGGATGCCCGCGGACAGCGGAGCCATTCCGTCATGCCGCACCCTCGCATAGGAGCGGATGCCGGACACGACGAGGAAAAGCACCAGAATGAGGAAGGCGGCGATGCCGAAGTAGCCCATCTCGACCGCGATTTTCAGGTAGTAGTTATCGAGGTAGAAGTACTGGAATTCCTCCGTGATCTCCAGATACTGGTTCTGCATGGCGACGGCGCCGCCGAAGCGTCCGAGGCCGAAGCCGCGCCACGGATTCGCCGCCAGAAGCTCGCGTCCCAGCGCCCAGCGCATGCTGCGGCCGCCCGCGGCGGAGGCTGCGGCGAAGTCGTCGGTAAAGAGGAACTGGATGCGGCTGACGATGCTCGGAATGAACAGCGCGCCCGAGACGCCGAGCCCCAGAAGCGCGAAGATTTTGCGGTCATACAGGATGGCGAACAGCAGCACGGCCACCACCATGCCGACCCATGCGCCCTTGGAGTACGTCGCCAGCAGGCAGACCATCTCCACGCCGACGGCCGCCCATGCACAAAGCCTCCAGAAGGGTTTTTTCGCCGTGTAGGAAAATCCCGCGAACAGAGGCGCCGTCATGACGAGATACGCGCCCAGAATATTCGGGCTGCCCGTGATGGAGAACGCGCGCGTGCGCACGGAGGACTCGCTCTGCGTCGTCCAGGAATCGGGAATCGGCACGGCCATGACGAACTGATAGATGCCGTGCAGCGCCATGCCCAGTCCCACGGCGGCGATGCCTCCGCACAGAGCCCGCACATCGCCGGAGTCTCTTAGAAGCCTTGCCATGACGAAGAACCACAGCATGTACTGAATCGTCGCACGGAGTCCCGCGATCGCGATGGAGGGCACGGGCGCATTGATGCACGAAAGGAAGAAGCCCGTGCAGCAGAACAGCAGAATCGGCATGTCCAGAGGCGTGACATGCGGCCTCCCGTCCCATTCCCGTTCCGAAACGCGCAGCCACAGGACATAGAGCCCCGAGCCCAGGAAGAAGAGCTCGTCCCAGACGGAGGCCAGCACGCCCACGGGCAGCACATCGCGCATCAGCCAGTGAATGGGCAGATACAGCGAAAACAGCACGATGACGAGCCTGCGGAAATCCATCCGCGCGGCGGCCCAGAGCCGTCCTATGACGGACTCCGCAAGCAGGCGCACGAAGAAGCGATGCACCCCCAGGTGCATCCGGTAGAGGAGGGAGGCATGCAGCACGGGCAGGAGCCACAGCCCGAAGCGGTTCATCAGCCGGTGCAGTCCCGCGAAGGCGCGTCCGTAGACGGACGTCTCCGCGCCGCTTTCGCGGCCGACCCAGCTGTCCCAGAGCCGCCTCGTGCGGCTGTCGGGGTAGCCTCGGCGAAACGCGGTGCTTATGCGTCCGAGGATGCTTGCCTCATAGACCGCCCGTCCGTGCGTCCGCAGCCACGAGACCGCGCGTCCCGCCAGGCATTCGTTGAAGACCGTCATCCGACAACCACCGAATCAACCAGCACGCTCATCTCAAAGGTGCGGGTCTTCAGCGTGAAGGTACGCCCCGTGCGCACCTCCTGCGTACCGATCTTCAGAATCGCCGCGTTCTTGGCGATTTTGCTCTCCACGGTGATCAGCACGTCCTGACGGGATTCGCCGAAGTCGACGTCCACGGGCTCGCCGTCGGCGGTGGTGTCCTGAATGATATAGGGCTCATAGCGGATGCTTGTGATGTAGGCGTCGTCCACGTATCCCGTGCCCATGACGAGCTGCTGCCCGACAAGATCGTTTTCCGCAAGCCACTTCAGGGTATAGTCGTACGCGCCGCGGATGCGGAAGGTGCTGACCATGGTGGTCGTCGGAGCGACGGCCTCTTCGACCTTGGGTCCCAGCAGCTTCCAGCCGACGCCGCCCAGAACCAGCACGACGAGCAGCAGGCAGACGAGATCCACCAGATTGATGAGGCCGAAGAGCTTTCCTTTTTCGTTGATGAGCTTCATGTAGTGCGTTCCTTTCGTGATTGCTTACGATATATCCGCCATATCGAGATACAGCGCTCCGTTTTCGGCGATGTAGTCCCGCCGCCCCGCAAGATTGTCTCCGATGAGGAGATCCAGAATCTCCGCGGTATGCAGGGCGTCCTCCGGCATGATGCGGATCAGGCGGCGCGTGGCGGGGTTCATCGTCGTGCGCCACATCATGTCCGGCTCGTTCTCGCCCAGTCCCTTCGAGCGGCTGAGGGTGTACTTCGTACCCTCCAGCTTTTTCAGAATGGCGGCCTTTTCGGATTCGTTATAGGCGAAGTAGGTCTCCTTTTTGGTGTTGATCTCGAACAGGGGGCTTTCCGCGATGTAGACGCAGCCCTCGCGGATGAGCGTCGGCGTCAGCCGGTAGAGCATGGCGATGATCATCGTACGGATGTGGAAGCCGTCGACATCCGCATCGGTGCAGATGATGACCTTCGCCCAGTTCAGCGCGGAAAGGTCAAAGGGCGGAAGCTCCTTGGTATGACGCGAGCCCTCGACGCCGCAGCCCAGAACGCGGATGAGATCCGTGATGATGTCGCTTTTGAAGATGCGGGCGTAATCGGCTTTAAGGCAGTTGAGGATCTTGCCGCGCACGGGCATGATCGCCTGAAAATCCGCGTCGCGTCCCATCTTGCAGGAGCCCAGAGCCGAGTCGCCCTCGACGATGTAGAGCTCTCTGCGCGAGGTGTCGCGCGTGCGGCAGTCGACGAATTTTTCCACGCGGTTGGAGATGTCCACCGTCCCGGCGAGCTTCTTTTTCAGATTCTGACGGGTGCTTTCGGCCTGCTCGCGGCTGTGCTTGTTCACCAGCACCTGATCCGCGATTTTTTCCGCCTCCGCGTGATTTTCGATGAAGTAGACCTGCAGCCGCTCGCGCAGAAAGTCCGTCATGGCCTCCTGAATGAAGCGGTTGGTGATGGCCTTCTTCGTCTGATTCTCATACGAGGTATAGGTGGAAAAGCCGCTGGTCACGATGCACAGGCAGTCGAAGACGTCCTGCGCCGTGAGCTTGCTTTCGTTCTTCGTATACTTGCCGTTCGTCCGGCAGTAGGCATCGAGCTCGGAGACGAAGGCGCTCTTGACGGCGGAGGCCGGCGCGCCGCCGTACTCCAGCCACGAGGAGTTGTGATAGTACTGCTGGAAGCTGACCGTGCGCGAGAAGCAGACCGCAGCCTCGAGCTTCACGGTATACTCCGGCTTGTCCGCGCGGTCGCGTCCGCGCCGCTGTGTGCTCCAGGTCTGCACGGGCGTCAGAGGCTCCGTGCCGGCAAGCTCCGAAACATAGTCCGAGATGCCGTTTTCGTACATGAACTCCGTCGTATCATAGGTCTTTTCGCCCGTCTGAGTGCGGTAGACGAAGGTCAGTCCCGCATTGACCACGGCCTGACGGCGCAGCACGTCGCGGTAGTATTCATCCGGGATGCGGATGTCCGTGAAGACGGCGAGGTCGGGCTTGAAGTGATAATGCGTGCCGGTCTGCCTGCGGTCGGCGGGTGAGCGGCGGAGCTCCCCCACAAGCTCGCCCTTCTCAAAATGCAGGTCATAGCGGAAGCCGTCGCGGCGGACGGTGACGTCCATGTATTCCGAGGCGTACTGCGTCGCGCAGGCGCCCAGACCGTTGAGTCCCAGCGAGAAGGAGTAATTGGCGTTCTCGGAGTTGTCGTATTTGCCTCCGGCGTAGAGCTCGCAGTAGACAAGCTCCCAGTTATAGCGGTTTTCGCGCGGGTTCCAGTCCACGGGCACGCCGCGTCCGAAGTCCTCGATTTCGATGGAGTCATCGGAGTGCCGCGTGACGAGGATGCGCCGGCCGTAGCCCTGACGCGCCTCGTCGATGGCGTTGGAGAGGATCTCGAACATCGCGTGCTCGCAGCCGTCCAGCCCGTCGGAGCCGAAGATGACGCCCGGACGTCTCCGCACGCGCTCGGCGCCCTTCAGTGTCTGGATGGATTCGTTGTCGTATACGGGTTTTTTTGACATGTTTGCCTCATTTGCAGCCTAGAATAATTACGGGTATGCGTCCCTTCAACATTGCGGGAAGGGCTTTTTTGGGGGGGATTATGCGTTCTGCTGACGGATGCCGCGCACGATTGCCGCAGAGTCCCGGCAGAGGCGGGCGATTTCCCCGAAATTTTCTGCCTCCAGGAGCTTTTTCGACGCCATATAGGTGCCGCCGCAGGCGGTGACGCAGGAAAGAGAGAGATACTCCGCAAGGTTTTCCGCGGTGATGCCCCCCGTGGGCACGAAGTGCATATGCGCATACGGCGCGGACAGCGCGCGCAGCATGGGGATGCCTCCGGCTGCTGCTGCGGGGAAGAACTTCACCGTGTCGAGTCCGAAGCTCATCGCAAGCTCGATCTCCGTGGGCGTCATGACGCCGGGCAGCATCGCGCCGCCCCGGGTCAGGACGTACTCCACGACGCGCGGATTCGTGCCGGGAGCGACGATGAACTCCGCACCCGCATCCAGCGCCTCCTTGGCCTGAGCCACGGTGAGCACCGTGCCGGCGCCCAGAAGCATGTCGGGGTGACGCGCCTTCATGCGGCGGATGACCTCAGCCGCCCCTGCGGCGCGGAAAGTGATCTCGGCGCAGGGTATGCCGCCCGCGCAGAAGGCATCGGCCAGTGCCTCGGACTGTCCGATGCGGCCGAGAGCGACAACGGGGACGACTCCCACGGCGGCCAGACGATTTTTCCAATTCATAGCGCAATCCTCCAAAGAGGGGACGCGGTTTCCCGCGTCCCCGCAGCCTTCAAATATTGATCGGGTTTTCACTCAGACCCTTGCGCCGGAGTCCTCATCGATGAAGGTCGTGGCGTCCGGATGGGTCTTCAGGATGGTCGCCGGAACGAGGTTCGAGACGTCGCTCGTGATGACCTTGTAGATTGCGTCGGCCTTGACGGCGTAGGGCACGGGGGAGACGATGCGGCGGCAGCTCATGATCTGGTAGACGGTCATGGAGATGGCCTGACGCGGCACGTCGTCCAGCGTGGGGAACCAGCCCTCGCCCAGCTGCTGATGGCGGCAGGCATCGTCGAGGTTGACGACCTTGTAGGCGGCGGTGGTGTCGAAATCCGCGGGCGGATCGTTGAAGGCGATGTGCGTGTTCTCGCCGATGCCGATGACGCCGACGTCGATGGGACGCTCACGGATGAGCCGGGTCAGATCGGCGATGCAGTCGTCGACGCTCGGGTAGTTCCACGGAGCGACGAAGTGGACGGCCTTCAGATTCACCTTGGAGACGAAACGCTCCTTCATATACTTGACAAAGCTCGCCGGATGCTCCTCGCCGAGTCCGACGTACTCATCGAGATGGAACATCGTGACCTTCGACCAGTCGACATCCTTGGTGACGAGGGACTTCAGTGTATCGAACTGAGAGGCACCGGTGGACAGCGCGATGCGGGCCTCTCCGCGGGCGGCGATGGCCTCGTTGATCTGGGAAGCGATCAGCGCTGCGGCCTTCTCGCCGAGATCTTCCTTCGTTGTGCAGCGTACGATTCTCATGTGACAAAAACCCTCCGTGCAAAATTTTGATGCATATACCCGGGGCTCCGTTTTCCTCTTTTTTTAAAAGAAACCTTCGCGCGGGCGAAAAAACGGGCACAAAGACCTCTCGATGTGCGGGGCAGGGGATCTCTTTTGCCTATTGTATCACAGAAAAGCGCACTTTTCAACTGATTTTTGCGGCATTCCGGGCGGGCAGACGGCTCAGTTTGCCGGCACCCGCCCGGAATGGAAAAAAGCGTACCCGGGGAATGCGGGATTTTTGTGCATTTGTCTTTGCGGGCGGCACTTGAAAAGTCGGGGTTTTCGTGGTATTCTGTACGTAGGGAAATCCCGCACGTACGAGGGAAATCGCGGCGGGATGCGGCAACGTTTTTTTATAAGTGCGTGCTGCGTGTGTGTGTGTGAGAGAGGAGAGCATATTCATGGCTGACAGCTACGATAATCTGTATACGATGCCTGTCGGAGCGCTTGGCATCATTGGAATGAACGGCTGCGAGGATCTGGTGCACAAGGTGGATCAGTACATTCACGGCTGGCGCAGAGACATGGCATCCGGCCCCCAGGCTCTGTCCAACGGATACCTTCGGGACAGCTACCTGATCGATACGCATTGCCCCCGATTCGGAACGGGCGAGGCGAAGGCACTCATTACCGAGACCATCCGAGGCTATGACCTGTACATCGTCGCGGATATGTTCAACCACGGCGTCCGCTACACCATGTACGGCGAAAGCGTCCCGATGAGCCCCGACGATCATTATCAGGACCTGAAGCGCATCATCGCCGCTGCCGCAGGCAAGGCGCGCAGGGTTACCGTCATCATGCCGATGCTCTACGAGGGCCGTCAGCACCGCCGCTCCGCGCGTGAGTCCCTGGACTGCGCGCTGGCTCTGCAGGAGCTTGTCAGCATGGGCGTGGAAAACCTCATCACCTTCGATGCGCATGACCCCCGCGTACAGAACGCCATCCCGCTCTCCGGCTTCGAAAACGTGCAGCCGACCTACCAGTTCATCAAGGCCATGGTGCGCGACATCCCGGACATCGTCATCGACAGCGATCACATGATGATCATCTCCCCCGACGAGGGCGCCATGTCCCGCTGCATCTACTACTCCTCCGTCCTGAACCTCGACCTGGGCATGTTCTACAAGCGCCGCGACTACAGCCGCGTCGTCAACGGCAAGAACCCCATCGTCGCGCACATGTTCCTGGGCGACAACGTCGAGGGCAAGGACGTCGTCATCGTGGATGACATGATCTCCTCGGGCGACTCCGCGCTGGACATTGTCATGCAGCTGAAGGAGCGCCGCGCCCGCCGCATCTTCATGTGCCCGACCTTCGGCCTCTTCTGCGAAGGACTCGAAAAGTTCGATGCCGCCTATGAGAAGGGACTCTTCGACGGACTCTTCACGACGAACCTCATCTACCGCACGCCCGAGCTCATGTCCCGTCCGTGGTACCATGAGGTCGATATGTCGAAATACATCGCCTATATCATCAACATCCTCAATCACGACACCTCGATTTCCCACATGCTCGACCCCGCGCAGCGCATTGCGACTCTCCTGGAGCATCACGAGCTGGATCTTCTCCGCCGTGAAAAGAAGGCAAAGTCCACGCACTGACATACGGCGATAACCGTCTGAGTGGATTTTCCCCCGCACGGGGAAAGCTCCCCCGCTCATGGTTTTCCGATATTTTTGTAATGGAGATGGCTCATATGCAGATCAGCATCACCCGTACCACGACGCCCAAGGCAAGACCCGACGAAGCGCATCTGGGCTTCGGCAAATATTTCACCGACCACATGTTCGTCATGGACTACACCGAGGGCCGCGGCTGGCATGATCCCCGCGTCGTCCCGTATGCCCCCTTCGAGCTCGACCCCGCCACCATGTGCCTGCACTACGCGCAGGAGACCTTCGAGGGCATGAAGGCCTACCGTCATGAGGACGGCTCCCTGTCCCTCTTCCGCCCGACCGAGAACATCCGCCGTCTGAACAACTCCGACCGCCGTCTGTGCATCCCGCAGCTCGACGAGGAGATGGTGCTGGAGGCGATCAAGGCCGTTGTCCGCACGGATGCCGACTGGGTTCCGCATTCCTACGAGACCTCGCTGTACATCCGTCCCTTCGTCTTCGCGACGGACGTCGGTGTCGGCGTGCATCCCTCCAAGACCTATAAGTTCGTCATCATTCTCTCCCCCGTCGGCGCGTACTACCCCGAGGGCGTGAACCCCGTGAAGATCTACGTCGAGGACGAGTTCACCCGCGCCTCCGTCGGCGGCACCGGCTTTACGAAGGCCGCCGCCAACTACGCCATCTCCCTCGCCGCGCAGGAGAAGGCCATGAAGCTGGGATACACCCAGGTTCTGTGGCTCGACAGCGTCGAGAAGAAGTACGTCGAGGAAGTCGGCACAATGAACGTCGCCTTCAAGATCGACGGCAAGGTCGTCACTCCGTCCCTGTCCACCGGCTCCATCCTGCCCGGCATCACCCGCAAGTCCGTGGTCGAGCTGCTGCAGCACTGGAACTACCCGGTGGAGGAGCGCCGCATCAGCATCGATGAGCTGATGACCGCCGCCGCCGAGGGTCGTCTGGAGGAGGCCTTCGGCACCGGCACCGCCGCCGTCATCTCCCCGATCGGCGAGCTGTACTACGAGGGCAAGAGCTTCACCATCAACAACTTCAAGACCGGTGAGCTGACCCAGAAGATCTACGACGAGCTGACCGCCATCCAGTGGGGCCGCAAGCCCGATCCGATGGGCTGGGTCATGAAGATCTGACGGATTCCCCTTTTTATCAAGAAAACTGTTCCGAGGGACGCGCCGACAAGTACATGCTGCCGCGTCCCTCTTTGTCTTTATCGGGAAGCCCGCGGCGGCGCGGCGATGGGGCAGGCTCCGTCTCCCCCCTCTCTCCCGCGCTCCGGGCATCCCCTTCCCGCCGTCCGCGCATCCCCCCACCGGACGGAATAAAGGAGAGTTAGGTTTGAACGAATATCTCGAAGCCGGACGAATCATCAACACGCACGGCGTACGCGGCGAGCTCAAGGTGGAGCCGTGGGCGGATTCTCCGGAGTTTCTCACGCAGTTCAAGACGCTGTATATCGACGGCACGGCCTATGCCGTGCGCTCCGCGCGCGTGCATACGCGCTTCGTGCTGCTGGCTCTGGCCGGCATCGAGAGCATCGAGGACGCGATGCGCCTGAAGGGACGCATCCTGCATTTTGCCAGATGCGACGCGCCGCTGCCCGAGGGGACGTTTTTCCAGGCGGACCTCATCGGCTGCGATGTATTCGATCTGCGCCGCGGCATCTGCATCGGGAAGCTGCGGGAGATTCTGGAGCTTCCCGCGGGCAGCATCTACTGCGTTGCGGGTGAGAAGGGCGACATACTGATTCCGGAGCGTCCCGAGTTCACCCGCGGCTTCGATCCCGACACGCAGACCCTCACGGTCGAAACCATCCCGGGGATGGAATAAGCCGCAGCTCCCGCATATTGAAAAACCCCGGTTTTTTTATCAGGAAAGGATGAGCCCTTTTGAGTACGCCCGAACGTCTGCCCCACAACGGGGATCCGTGCCGGGAGATTGCGCATGAGCGGTATGCTCCGGCGGACAATCCCGATGCGGCGCTGAAAATCGATATCATGACGCTGTTCCCCGCGATGATCGATGCATGCATGCAGACCTCCGTCATCGGACGTGCGGCGGCGAAGGGCATCATCTCCATCCGCGCGACGAACATCCGCAGCTTCGCGCCGGGGCGCAACATGCGCACGGACGACTATCCCTACGGAGGGGGACAGGGGCTCGTCATGCTGGCGGAACCGCTCTACCGCTGCCACGAGCATCTGTGCGGCGGCGAGCATGTGCATACGGTGCTCATGAGCGCGCAGGGTCAGCCTTTTACGCAGAATGTGGCGCGGAGGCTTCTCGCAAAGGGGCGCTTCATCATCGTCTGCGGGCACTACGAGGGCGTGGATCAGCGCTTTATCGACGAATGCGTCGACGAGGAGATCTCGCTGGGCAGCTTCGTGCTGACGGGAGGCGAGATTCCCGCGATGGCGGTGGCGGACTGCGTAGCGCGCATGGTGCCGGGCGTGCTGTCGGAGGAGAACTGCTTCACGGACGAAAGCTACTGGAACAGCCTCTTAGAGTATCCGCAGTACACGCGCCCGGAGGTCTGGCACGGCCGTGCCGTGCCGGAGGTGCTGCTGTCGGGGCATCACGCGCGCATCGTCGAGTGGCGCACGCGGCAGTCCCTGCAGCGCACGCTGGAGCGCAGGCCGGAGCTGCTGGGCGGCGCGGAGCTTTCCCCGCGCGAAGCCGCCGCACTGGCGCAGCTCCAGCTCGACATGTCGCGGGAAGACACCTGAAGACTGCCGCGCTCCCCAAAGGAAGGGGGTTCGGGGTACCCCCCGACCCGGGGAAAAAGGTTCGAGCCATCACGGCAGTACAAAAAAAGAAGGATGCTCCCCCAAAAAGGTGCTTTAAAATGGGGTGGCATCCTTCTTTTTTTGTCCCCGTCGGCTTACAGCCCCTGATCGCGCATCCAGATGTCCATGACAAGGGAGTGCGGGAGGAGACGGACGAGCGCGCCCTGGGCGCGGGCAACGAAGCCGTACTCGCTGACGTCGCGTCCGCGCAGAAGATCGCGCCAGGCGCGGCGCACGATGTCTTCGGGGTCGTACATGACGGCGTAGTGGCGCACGACGGGCTTTTCGTTTTTTGCCACGGCGCGGTCAAAGAACTCCGTCTTCGTCCAGAAGGGGCAGAGCGCCGTGACGGAGATGCCGCGCGGACGCAGCTCGCGGTTCAGGGCGCGGCTGAAGGAGAGGACGAAGGCCTTTGTCGCTCCGTAGACGCCGATGTAGGGAATCGGCTGGAAGGCCGCGACGGAGGCGATGTTCAGAATATGAGAACCGGAGCGCATGTAGGGAATCGTCAGCTGGCACAGCGCCATCACGCCGCCGCAGTTTACGTCGAGCATGTTCAGATTCTCCTCCGGGGCGCAGTCGCAGACCGCGCCGAATTTTCCGTAGCCGGAGGCACAGACGAGCAGCGCGACCGAGGGCTTCTCCCGCTCGAGAAGCGCACGGTACTCGCGGAAGCTCCCTCTGTCGGAAAGGTCGAGCGGAACGGGACGCACGGGGCAGGGCGCCTTCAGCTCGCGGAGTCTGTCCTCCCGGCGGGCAATCGCCCAGATTTCGTCCACGGGGCGTCCGAGCGAGCCGATGGTCTCGACGAAGCGCCGTCCCATGCCGCTGGAGGCTCCGGTGATGACTGCAATGGTTTTCACGGGTATGCATCCTCCTTTTTGTATCGTCATTCGGGAGAAAACGAAAAAAAGGGAGCCGGGCTTTTTTAAGTGGGATAAAAGACCGGCTCCCTTGGCTGTTTCGGGCTTTTGCGCAATTACCAGATGTGCGCGGGATCGCCGTGGAGATTCGGCAGAGGCTCGACGCGGACGAGCGAGCCGCCCTCTTCGAAGGAGCGGATCGCGGCGAAGGTGCACTCCAGCGTCGCCAGAGCGTCGCGGCCGGAGGAACGCAGGTACTCCTTCGGGACGCCGTTCGTGATGTCCTCGAGGAAGGCATGCAGACGGGTGGCGAAGGTCGTGCCGAAATCGGTGATGCCGGTGTCCAGAACCTCGTCGGGCGCGGGATTGTTGTTGTCCTCATGCGGCTTGGTGCCGTCCCAGAAGGAGAGCTTCTCGACGCAGTTTTCGATGACGAAGGTGCCCTTCGTGCCGGACATCTCAAAGCTCCACCAGCCGCCGAGGCCGAACATGGAGTCGCCGCGCTGGGAGATCAGATATCCCACGGAGCCGTTCTCAAAGCGGCAGTGGATGGAGGCGATGGAGTACATCGGATCCGCCGCCGTGGCGCGAACGCCGGAGCGGTTCATGAAGCACTGGACATGCGTGATGTCGCCGCCGAAGTAGCGCATGACGGAGAAGGGATGGGCGAGGAACGCCTTGGCATGGGAGTAGGGCTTTCTCCAGCGCGGACTGCCGACGCCGCCGTAGGTGGTGTCGGAGCCGTTGAAGCCCATCTTGTGCAGGATGTAGACCGGCTCGCCGATCTTGCCCTCGTCGATCAGCTCACGGGCGCGGTCGGCGGGCTTGGTGAAGTAGTGATTCAGGTCGCAGGCGAGGTAGAGGTCATGCTCCGCGGCATAACGCACCATCTCGCGCGCCTCGCGGATGTCGTTGGAGATGGGCTTCTCGACGAAGACGTTCTTGCCCGCACGCAGCGCCTGCATCGCGGGCTCGTAGTGCCAGGAGCCGTTCTCGTAGCCGGAGGTGGTGACGTCCACGACATCGAGGTCGGGCTCACCCGCCAGCATATCCGCAAGGGAGTAGTACGCCTTCACGCCGAACTTTTCCGCTGCGGCATCGGCCTTTTCCTTCACGATATCGCAGACCGCCACGAGCTCGGCCAGCGGATCGTTCACATAGCACCGGCAATGCGTATTGCCGATGCCGCCCATACCGACCATACCGATTTTGATAGCCATAGTGGTACTCCTTTTTTATGTCAAAAATTGCATTTCCGATTGTCCGCTGACAAAAAGGCTCCCGCGCTTTCCCTTTTTGGGTCCCTGCAGGGGAGGGTCTCCCCCTCATGGGGCTACAGGCTCCGGCGAAACTCCGACGGGGACAGTCCCGTAATCTGCCGGAACTGGCGGGAGAATACGGAGATATCCGAAAAGCCGAGTGCCGCCGATACGCCGGAGACGCTGCTGCCGGGGTTCTTCAGAAGCTCCACGGCGCGGGCGATGCGCTGATTGCGGACGTACTCCATGGGAGAAAGCCCGGTTACGAGCTTGAACTGCCGCGTGAGGCTGCCGGGCGACATTCCGGAGGCTGCCGCAAGCTCCTCAAGGAGCAGGTCGCGCGTCAGATTGCCCTCGATGTACTGCATCGCCAGCATGAGCTGCCGGTAATGCGCGTTGGAGCTGTCCAGATGCGGCGTCTCCTCGTGTGCGCGCTCGAAGAGGACGAGCAGCTCCGAAAAGCGCGCCATGACCATGCGGTCCCACGCGGGGCCCCTGGTCTTGAATTCGCTCAGGATGCGCTCCACCGCCGAGATGAGATCCTGCCGCAGCGCGAGTCCCGCCTTGGCGCGGGTGGGCTCACGGTACAGCCTCGTCTGAGGGGGAATCCCGCAGAGCTCCAGCGCCTTCGGCAGAAAGAGGATGTTATACAGCCATGTCTGGTGCGTCGTGATGTACGCGTGGGAGATGCCCGGAGGGATGAAGAAGATATCCCCCGCCGTCAGAATGGCGGAGGAGCCTCCGCAGGAATGGAGCGTGAACCCGTGCAGGATGAAGACCATCTCGAAGAACTCATGTCCGTGCAGTCCCAGCGAGCCGTGATCCGCGACCGGACGGATGCTGACGGGCGGCGCATCTTCGGGGAAGTCGATGGTGATCGTGTCGATGCTCATTCGTGCACATCCGCCACAACGACGGGCTCATGCGTCTTCAGCGATCGGATCGCCGCATGAATGACGCGGGAGGCCTCGAGTCCGGCGGCTCCGGAGCCGTCGATCTCCTCGGGGCGGGCTCCGTCGCGGATCTGCCGGACGAAGCTGCGGATGCGGTCGTCGAAGGTGTCATAGAAGCCCTCGAAGCCGCCGAAGACGGGGTTGGTATAGACCCGCTTCACGGGATCCCCCGCGGGGTAGAGCGTGGCCTCGCGCCACATGTCCTCGAAGACCAGGCGCCCGCGCAGTCCCGCGACCTCGCAGCGCTCCATCGGATGTCCGCGCGAGATGTCGTAGGAGGACGTCAGATGTCCGACGGCGCCGCAGGCAAATTTCAGATTCAGCGACATGGTGGAGTAGATATTGCGTCCCGGCGCGACCATGGCGTAGCAGAAGACCTCCTCAATGTCCCCGCCGAAGTAGCGCAGGATATCCACGGAATGCGGATTCAGAGCCTTCATGTGATAATACGGCGTCTCCAGCTTTTCCGGACGGCCGATCCACAGCCCCATGTTCAGAAACAGCAGCGTGCCGAGAGCTCCCTCGTTCTGCCACTGCTTGGCCTGACGCGCGGCGGGCGTGAAGCGGTGGTTCAAGTCGATGCCGAAGCAGCGGTCGAGTCTTTTGGCCTCCGCGACCATTTCCTCCGCCAGACGAAGGTCATTGGAGATGGGCTTCTCCGTCAGCACATGGCAGCCTGCGCGCAGCGCCTGCATCGTCGGCTCGTAGTGGTCGGAGGAATACTCAAAGCCGCCGGTCGCCACGCTGCAGATGTCGGGCTTCTCCGCGTCCAGCATCTTCTGCGCGTCCGTATAGGCGGGTACGCCGAAGACGCGCGAGGCCTCAGCCGCACGCTCGGGGTTGCGGTCGCAGACCGCAACAAGCTCCGCATCCGGGTTATTCTGATAGGAACGGGCATGGTTATGGCCGATATGCCCCATGCCGATTACACAGGTTCGAAGCATCCTGTCACCTTCCGTCTTGCCGAAGGCTCCCGCCCCGCGCACGGAACGGGAGCCTTGTGTGCATGATTCTTATTTATGGCGCTTTTCGCCTTCCGCCTGCAGACGGCGGGCGGTTTCGGGGTCGCCGATGTGCATGGAGTCATAGGCCTGCTGCGAGGTCTTGAACGGGCCGCAGCCGCAGCCGTGCCAGTTGAGGTTTGTGTACATCGGGTTCTCGCGTCCGGTTTCCGCCGTGCGCTTTGCGATATGAGCCTCCATGCGGGCACGCAGAGCGGTGACGATTTCGGGATTCTCCTCCGCGACGTTCTTCGACTCCCCGGGGTCGGTGACGAGGTTATAGAGCTCGATTTCGGGCTTGAAGTGGAAGTCCGGCTCCAGCGCGACGATGAGCTTCCATTCCGGCGTTCTCCAGCCGTGCTTGCGCATCCAGGTGGCCTCGGTAAAGTAATACTCGCTGTTGCCGGTGTGGCCGCCGGAGAGCAGCTTCATCAGGGACTGACCGACGAAGCCGTAGTCGATCTTCGGATCGATGCCCATGACGTCCAGAATCGTCGGCATGACGTCCTGCAGCGAGCACCATTCGGAGCAGCGGCGTCCCTCGGGCAGGTGACCCTTCCAGCGCAGCGCGAAGGGCACGTTGGTGGTGCACTCGTACAGGCCGTGATGATCGAAGTAGCAGTCGTGATCGGCCAGCGTCTCGCCGTGGTCGGCTACGAAGACGACCAGCGTGTCCTCCTCGAGTCCCAGTCCCTCAAGACGGGAGAGGATGATCTGGATGCAGCTGTCCATATACGCGATGGCGGCGTCATAGTTGGCGATGATATAGTCCTTGTCGGTGCAGCCCGGCGCGAACCAGGTGCGGAAGTAATCGCAGAAGGGCTTGAAGGCATAGGCGTCATCCAGCGAGTGGTTGTCCGGATCGAACTCGTCCTTGCCGTAGAACATGCGGTGGAAGGGCTCGGGCGGGAGGTAGGGGGAATGGGGATCCAGATGACGCATGAAGAGGAACCACGGCTTGTCGCCGGAGGCCAGACGCTCAAGCTCCGGAATGGCAACGGAGTTCAGGCTCTCGGCCTTATGAGAGCGTCCATGCTCCCAGCTGCCCCAGTTATCGGGGTAGTCGAGGTATCTGTCGAAGCCGCGGGAGGCGGCGTTGCCGGTAAATCCGATGCAGGTGGTGTCGTAGCCGTTCTCACGCAGAACCTCGGGGAGCGTTTTGACATTTTCGGGCAGAGTGCCCTGGTGGCGCAGTGCGACGACGCTGGTGCCGAAGCAGTCAAGGCCGGTCAGCATGGAGGAATATCCCGGAGTCGTCGGGATATGGGGTGAGAGGCACTTTTCGAAGGTCACGCCGCCTTCCAGATATTTCGAGATATTCGGAGTTGTCAGACGGTTATAGCCGTACAGGGACATGTGATCCGCACGCAGGCTGTCGATGCCGAAGAACAGCAGATTGGGCTTTTTAGCCATGTGTATTTCCTCCGTTACCTTATTTTATTCGATTGACTTCCGTGCTTTCAAAAAAAGGCTGTATACCCGGGACTGTTGAGTCCCGGGACTGTTGAGTCCCGGGGCATTTTTTTACCGCGCGCCCATGCCGCGCAGGATGGCGTTCATGTAGCCGTAGCTTTCCGCGGCGATGGTGCAGGCCTCCGCCATGGTCTGCGAGGGTCCGATGACCTCCAGGCAGACGGGGCCGGAGTAGTCTGCGCGCACCATGGCGCGGAAGTAGCCGATGAGATCGATGTCGCCGCGTCCGCAGGCCTGCATGGGCGGGAGACCCGGATTCCGCTGACGGCCGCGGCAGTCGCGGATGTGGATGTGCCGGACGCGGGAAATGACGGCGGGCAGCGCATCGACGGGATTTTCACCCGCGCGGTAGACGTGCGAGGGATCCATATCCACGCCGAAGGCAGGGCTCGTGACGCCCTCCATGAGCTGCAGCGTCGTTTCGGTATTCCAGACCGCGGCGCCGACATGCGCCTTCATGCAGAGGGTCACGCCGTAGCCCTCGGCCATCTCGGCCAGCGCCTGTACGCGCTCGATGTTGGCCTCGACGCCGCCTTCCTCACCCGTAGCGCCGGAGGGTCCGATGTTGATGATCGGAATGCCCAGCTCCGCTGCCGCCTCAAAGGCGCGGCGCAGACGCTCGGGATCCTGACTCGCAACCTCGCTGGAGAGAACCTTCATGCCGGAGTTGGCAAGCGCCGAACGGAACTCCGCGGCTCCCGCCTGCCAGTTATCCAGGACAACATGCTCGCACATGCTCTGAATGGCGGACACTTCGACTCCGTCATACCCCGCGCGCGCAATGGCCTCGCAGGCCTCGGCGAAGCTGAAGTCCTTGAAAAGTACGGTGTTGACACCCAGCTGAATCATGGGATATTCCCTGCCTTTCCTTTTTCATAAGCTCGGATGAGCGTAATTACATCATTTTCTGCGCCAGCGCATCGAATTCGCGGACGCGCCGGACGATTTCCGCGGTGTTTTCGGGATTGGAGTACTCGATGATGAAGGGGAGTCCGTCACAATGCTCGTGATAGAGCGAAAGGAACGTGCTCCACATGATATCGCCGTCACCCACAACGCGTCCGTAGGCATCGTTGACATGGCGATCCTTGCCGTGGAAGCAGGAGATATGCTCGGACAGATAGTAGAACATATCCTCCTCGGAGGAATTGGCGATGAGATTCGCCGGGTCGAGCAGGAAACGGAGCCTGTCCGAGCCGATCTGCTCCCACAGATCCGCCGCACGCTTGGCGGAGGGCACGACATCCAGAACGCAGCACTCCAGCGCGATGTCGACGCCCAGCTCCTCTCCGTATCCGCACAGCCGCTCAAGTGAGGTCTTCAGCCGCTCGAAGCGGGACTCGTAGAACTGCGCCAGCACGCCGCGCGAGTCCGGGACGAAGCCGCACTCCGTCGCCGCGGCGGGAATGCCGTTCTTCGCCGCAAGCTCCATCAGCCGGCGGAAGTATTCAAGATTCTTTTCAAGCTCCGCGTCGTCGGGCTCCAGAAGGGAGGTAAATACGCCGATCGAGGAGACCTCCACCCCCGAATCGCGATACGTGCGGACGATGTCCGCAAAGCGCTCATCCGTCAGCTCCGCAAGATCGACGCGTCCGTTATAGGCCCAGAACTTCGAATCCTCCTGCACCAGGCAAAGCTCCGTGCAGGTGCATCCGAGGTCATGCATACGCGCTGCGGTCTCCGCATTCGTCAGCCCCGAAAAGCTGCGTGTCGTCACGCCGAGATTCAGCATACAAAAACACTCCTTTCCGCAGCTCCATTATAAGGCAGCTTCTCCAAAAAAGCAATCGGGCGGCAGAAAATTTAACCGAAATTTCTGCTGATTTTTGCAAAGTCCTCGGTTGCTTTGCCAAAAGCCGCAGGAAGGACGGCGTGTCCCGCCTGCGGGGACACCGGGGAGCCCCGATTGTAAAAAAGATATGAAGTCTTCGAAATACCGCTTGTATTGTCCGCGGGAAAACGGTATAATAAGGGAAACGTGCGCGCAGGAGTCCGCCATCGGAGATTTTTGCCGTGCGCAAATCATGAGACAGAAAGGTGTAACCCGGACCATGCTCAACATGCTTCCCACGCTCACGAATCTCCTCGACACCGCCGCCACCGCGACCGAAGGCGCGACCGAGATGTCCTCCACCTCCGCAATGCTTATCCAGCTCGCCCCCTTCGCGATTATGATCGTCATCTTCTACTTCCTGCTCATCCGTCCGCAGCGCAAGCGCGAAAAGGAAGAGAACAACATGCGTGCGAATCTTGAGGTCGGCGACGTCATCACCACGCGCGGCGGCGTGATCGGCACCATCCGTCAGATCAAGGACGACACCCTGGTCATCGAGACCGGCGCCAACAACAACCGCATCACCATCGCCCGCTGGGCGGTAGGCTCCAAAGAGGAAAAGATCAGCAACTGACCCCCAAAAATTCCTTTGCATCTTCGGAATGTAAAAAAGCTCCGGCGAACGTCTTTTGTTCGCCGGAGCTTTTTTTGGTGCCGTGAGGGCTCGAACCTTTTTTGGGATCGGGGGGAACCCCGAACCCCCTTCTTCGGGGAGTGCCCCGCGCCGCCGGGGGTGGCGTGGTGGCTCGAACCTTTTTGGGGTCGGGGGGAACCCCGAACCCCCCTTCTTCGGGGAGTACCCCGAGTCCGCCGGGGGTGGCGTGAGGGCTCGAAGCTTTTTTGGGGTCGGGGGAACCCCGAACCCCCCTTCTTCGGGGAGTGCCCCGCGCCGCCGGGGGTGGCGTGATGGCTCGAACCTTTTTTGTGGTCGGGGGGACCCCGAACCCCCGTCTTCGGGAGTGTCCCGCGCCGCCGGGGATGGCGTGATGGCTCGAAGCTTATTTGGGATCGGGGGGGGAACCCCGAACCCCCTTCTTCGGGCACTTTCATGCGGGCTTCAGTGCTCGCCCTTTGTGAAGCTGTTCCAGCGCGGAGCGGTGAGGCGGCAGATGACAAAGCCTGCGGCGGTGAGCGCCGCCCAGACTGCGATGGTGAAGAACCAGCCGCGCGTCTCGGAGAGAAGGGCGATGCCCCAGGTGGAGAGCGCGGAGCCGATGTAGGTGGTGCTGTTTAAAAGCCCCGAGACCGTCGATACGCAGCCGTAGCGTGAAAAATGCTGCGGTATGTGGCTGATGAGCATCAGATTGACTCCGTGCATGGAGGCCGTGATGACGGACATGAGCGGTATGGCGATGAAGGGGGAGACGTTCAGAAGGGGCAGCAGAATCAGCGCGCTCAAAGACGCCGCTCCGAAGAGGAACGCCGAGCAGACAAGCTCGCTGCCGCCCAAAACGCGCTTCAGCCATGTCGCGGCGGGGAAGGCGAGAGTGGCAAAAATCGGCAGAACCACCGCCGTCAGGATGGAGATCGATTCGCCCAGGTGATAGGTTTCGTCGATGAACGCGGGCATCCAGGTCTGCACGCCGTCGCGCATGGCGCCCTGTACGACGATGGCGCAGCAGATGGGCGCAAGCCCCGCCGCAGCTGCAATCCGGCCGAAGGAAGCACCGTCCGATGCGGCTGCTTCACCCGCGCCGGAGGATGCGCCGCGGCGCTTTGCGTCACGCTGAAGCCCGGGGGCGTAGATGCCCCGCGAGGACAGGGCGCGCATGTAGAGGAACCAGACCGCCGAGATGAAGAGCCCCAGCGCGGCGCAGACGGAAAACGTCAGCCTCCAGCCCGAAAGCGTGATGCACAGGGGCACGAGCAGGTAGATCACGATGGTCGCGCCTGTCGAGGCGACGGAGACCGTGATGACGGCGCGCCGGTACTCAAGGTCATCCAGAAGCTCGGACATGATGCGGACGAGCGGCGGCCAGAGAAGGGACTGGAAAAAGCCGTTTAAGCACCACAGCACGGTCATGACGGGGATGTCGGAGCAGAGCCCCATGGCGATGTTCAGGACGGACGCTCCGAGAAGCCCCGCAAGGATGAGACGGTGCGGGGGTATGCGGTCGCCCAGGATGCCGCTGATGAGCTGCCCGATACCGTAGGTGATGAAGAGCCCCGTGCTGACGATGCCCGCCGCCTGCTTTTCGACGCCGAGATCCGAGGCGACAGCCGTGACGGACGCTCCGTAGTTGATGCGCGTGCAGTAGCTGGCGAAGTAGACGGCAAAGCAGACGGCGTGGAAGAGGACAATATCCCGGCGCCGGGTGAGAGGATGGCTCATGGCAAATGCCTCTTTATTGGCAGATTTCCCGGGAGGCGCTCAGGGCCTTTCGTGCCCCGTGGGCGCTCCGGGAGGAGGAGGAAGCGTTACGTTTTCTGCGGGGGAGGACTTGTCGTGCTCCTGCCAGTACTTTTCGTAGAACTCCATGTAATAGGCCAGATTCTCGCGCAGCAGGCGGGGCGTATCCAGCTCATACGGACAGCGGGAGGCACACGCGCGGCAGTTGCGGCAGTCACGGATGCGCAGCATGTCGTCACGGATGGCATCGGTCATCTGCGGCGGGATGGTGGAGCGCATGAGGAAGTACTTGCGGCGGGCGCACTGCGGGATATCGATGCCCGCGGGGCAGGGCAGACAGTAGCCGCAGGAACGGCAGAAGTTGCCCGAAAGCTCGCGGCGCTCCCGCGCGATGGACTCCGCGACCTCGCCGTCGTCAGCCGGGGGATTCTCCTCGTAGCGCAGGAACTCCTCCAGCTCCTCCATCTTCTGCACGCCCCAGATCGGGACGACCCACGGGTAGCGGCGGATGAAGACGGAAGCGGCGCGCGCATCGCGGATCAGACCGCCCGACATGCCCTTCATGGCGATGAAGCCGACATCCGCATCGCGGCACTCCTGCGCAAACGCGATGTCCTTGTCGGAGGCCAGAAGGCAGAAGGGGAACTGAATCGTGTCATAGCGATCGGAGCGCAGCGCCGAGCGGGCGCGGTCCAGGCTGTGATTCGTGATGCCGATGAAGCGGATCCAGCCGCGGCGCCTGGCCTCGACCAGCGCGGCGTAGGGACCGTGCGGATCATCCGGATCGGGGACGGGATTGGGGTTGTGGAGCTGCAGAATGTCGATATAATCGGTGCGCAGGCGGCGCAGGGACAGCTCGATATGCTCAAGCACGCCCTCGTAATCACGCGCGCCGCTCTTGGAGGCGAGGATATAGGAGTCCCGCGGCACGCCTGCCAGCGCGGCGCCCAGCTTTTCCTCGGAGTCGGTGTAGTAGTTCGCGGTGTCGAAGAAGTTGACGCCTCCGTCCAGCGCACGGCGCACCAGAGCCGCCGATTCCTCAAAGGAGATGCGCTGGATGGGCAGAGCGCCGAAGGAGGTCGCGGAGACCTGGAGCTCCGTGCGTCCCAGTCGGATATACTTCATGGAAAAAAATCCCCCTCTTTTCGGATGATCCCGTTACGCCATGGTGAGCGAGAGCTTGCGGCCGCCCAGCACATGGAAGTGCAGATGCGCGACGGTCTGCCCCGCGTCCTCTCCGGAATTGGTGATGACGCGGTAGGAGGACAGACCCTCCTGCCGGGCGAGCTTCGCTGCCACGGCGAAGATGTGTCCGACGAGAGGCGCGTCCTCCTCCGTCAGCTCGCCTGCGCGGGCGATATGCTTCTTCGGCACGATCAGAATATGCGTCGGTGCCTGCGGATTGATGTCGCGGAAGGCGTAGACGGATTCGTCCTCATAGACCTTGGTGGAGGGAATGGTGCCCGCGATGATGCGGCAGAATAAGCAGTCCATAGTTAATAGCTCCTTTTTATCGATAAAAAGCGGATAAAAACCCCAAAGCGGGGCTCTCTTTTCTTTTGTCTCAAGAAACGGGAGCCCCGCAGGATGTACGGGATGAAGGGAAAAATCAGCGAAGCATGGCGGACAGGGCTTCGGCCGCGCTGTCCAGCGCCTCGTCCAGCTTTTCGGGGCTGCGTCCGCCGGCAGAGGCGCTGTCGGGACGTCCGCCGCCGCCGCCGCCCACGACGGCTGCCGCAGCCTTCACGAGCTTGCCCGCATGAGCGCCGGCCTTCAGGGCGTCCTTGCCGCAGGAGGCGTTGAAGACGACCTTGCCGTCGGCCACGGTGCCCAGAAGCGCCACGACGCTGCCGTCGAGGTCGCGCAGCATGTCGCAGATGATGCGCAGCTGCTCGGGGGAGTCGTCGACCTTCGCCGTCACAAGACGCACGGAGCCGACCGGAACGGCGTGTCCGAGGAGCGCTTCGGCATCGGCGCGCGCGATCTTTCCGAGGAGACCCTCGATTGCGGCCTTCTGCTCGCGGATGGTCGACGCGGCAGACTCCGCCGCATGCTCCAGCTCCGCGGGAGAGGTGCGCAGGGACTCCGCCGCCGCCGCGATGGTATGCTCGCGGGAGGAGAGGAGCTCCAGAACGCCCGGACCCGTCACGCCCTCGACGCGGCGGATGCCGGCGGCGACGCTGCCCTCGCCCGTCAGGCGGAACAGGCCGATCTTTGCGGAGTTGTCCAGATGCGTACCGCCGCAGAACTCGACGGAGGCATCGCCGAAGCGGACGACACGGACGATGTCGCCGTACTTTTCACCGAAGAGCGCCATGGCGCCGAGCTTCTTGGCCTCGGCGATGGGCATCTCGGTCATGGAGCCGGGCAGTCCCGCGAGGATGAACTCGTTGACCAGAGCCTCCGTCTTCGCGCGCTCCTCCTCCGTCATGGCGGCAAAGTGCGAGAAGTCGAAGCGGACGCGGTCGGGCTCGACCAGGGAGCCGGCCTGCTCGACATGGGTGCCCAGCACGCGGCGCAGCGCGGCCTGCAGCAGATGGGCGCAGGAGTGCGCGCGCATGATGGCGGCGCGGCGCTTCTCGTCCACCAGCGTATCGGCCTCCGTGCCGACGTCGACGGAGCCGCGCACGCAGGTGCCGACATGCAGGAACTTGTGATCCGGCGTCTTGCGGACGTCGTGCACCTCGAATTCGCCCGTCGCGGTGCGGATGAGGCCGGTATCGGCGACCTGACCGCCGGACTCGGCGTAGAAGGAGGTCGAGTCGAGCACGAGGATGCCCTCGTCGTCCTGGGACAGTCCCTCGGCGCTCTCGCCGTCGTGCATGACGGCCAGAATTTTTCCGTGACCCGCGGTGCCCGTATAGCCCGTGAACGCGGTCTCGGGCAGCGTCTTCAGGGAGCCCATGTCATCGGCATCCCAGCCCAGAGCGCCGGACTTGCGGGCGGAGCGCGCACGCTCGCGCTGAGCCGCCATCTCGCGCTCGAAGCCCTCGCGGTCGATGCTCATGCCCTGCTCGCCCAGGATCTCCTCGGTCAGGTCGAGCGGGAAGCCGAAGGTATCGTACAGACGGAAGGCGTCGGCACCGTCCATGACGGTTCTGCCCCCAGCCTTCATGCCGTCGGTCAGGTCGGAGAGGATCTTCAGACCGGCGTCGATGGTCTTGTCGAAGCGCTCCTCCTCCAGACGGATGACCTTGCGGATGAAGTCGGCCTTCTCGATGATCTGCGGATAGGCCTTGCCGGAGATCTCGAAGACGGTGTCGGCGAGTTTGGTCAGGAAGCCGGACTCGATGCCCAGGAGCTTTCCGTGACGCGCGGCGCGGCGCAGCAGGCGGCGCAGGATGTAGCCGCGGCCCTCGTTGGAGGGATGCACGCCGTCGCAGACGAGCATGACGGTCGAGCGGATGTGGTCGGTGATGATGCGCAGGGAGATTTCGGTCTTGCGGTCGATGTCTCCCGTGATGCCCGCCATCTCGCGGACGCGGTTCGTAATGGCGACCATGGTATCGATCTCGAAGAGGCTGTCGACCTCCTGCATGATGCAGGCGATGCGCTCAAGACCCATGCCGGTATCGATGTTCTTCTTCTTCAGGGGCAGGTAGTTGTCGTGCCCGTCGTTTTCAAACTGCGTGAAAACGAGGTTCCAGAACTCGACATAGCGGTCGCAGTCGCAGCCGGGATGGCAGTCGGGGCCGCAGGCATACTTTTCGCCGCGGTCGAAGTAGATCTCGGAGCAGGGGCCGCAGGGACCCGTGCCGGTGCCGATTTCCCAGAAATTGTCGGCCTTGCCCATGGGGAAGACGTGATCGGGCTTGACGCCGACCTGATTGACCCAGATGTCGCGGGCCTCGTCATCCTTTTCATAGACGGAGACGTACAGGCGATCCTCCGGCATACCCAGCACCTTCGTGACGAACTCCCACGCCCAGGCGGTGGCCTGGGGCTTGAAGTAATCGCCGAAGGAGAAGTTGCCCAGCATCTCGAAAAACGTCAGATGACGCGCGGTGAAGCCGACGTTCTCGATGTCGTTGGTACGGATGCACTTCTGGCAGGTGGTGACGCGGGGGGCGGGCGGGGTGAGCTCGCCGGTGAAGTACGGCTTCAGGGGAGCCATGCCGGCGGGGATCAGCAGGAGGGTCTTGTCATTCTCCGGAATCAGGGAGAAGCTCGGCAGACGCAGATGCTCCTTGCTCTGGAAGAACGACAGGTAGCGTTCGCGGATTTCGTTTAAGCCCAGGTGTTCCATAACAGGTCAATCCTTTTTTTCTTATATGAGTGTCGGTGTTGTTTTTTCGGGGGGGGGAGAGTCTTAATTTTTCGGGAAGCGGCTTCGCAGGCGGCGCACGGAGTCCTCTGTGACCTCGATTTTCCATCGGAGATGGGGCTCGTCCGCGACGTATTCCATCGTAGGCTCGTAGCCGATGCGGGAGTCCTCCCGCACAAAGGGAATGGTATCCAGAGTGTTTGCGATTTCGTCCTGCGCGATGCGCTCGAGCTCATCCGCGAGCCCGGCGTCCGGCGTATCCGGCGCAAGCCCCAGCGCAGGCAGGAGTCCCGCGCGGTCGTGATGCTCGCCCTCGGGCATCGGAATCGGGAGGAGCGGAATTTCGGGGTTCTGATTCTCGACCTTCCCGCTGCACCGTCCCGTCACGTTCAGCAGGATGCATTTGAGAATATGCCAGCGCTTGTTCGCGCAGTAGGTATGCGCCGTGTGCTCGATGAAGCGTCCGAGTGCGGCCATGCGGCGCGCCCGGGCGAGCTTTTCGCCGGACAGGGACGGCAGCACGGATTCGAAGAGCCCGCAGCCCTCCCGGAACAGCCGCTCCATCTCCTGCATCGTCGAAAGCTCCCACAGAATCACGGGCGTGCTGCGGATGCTCTGGAAATACGTCGAGAAGACGATATTGTCATAGGTGGAGTGACTGGCGTACGGAAGCGACGGGAGGAATACGGTCTGATCGAACGTGAGCGGGTACGAGGGTCCGATGCGCAGAGGACCGTACTGATCCAGTGCGCCCGTTACGGTATGGCGCAGTCCCTCGCTCCACAGATCCCACGCGCGGATGACGGCAGAGGCGTTCTCCTCTCCGAAGTCCCGCACCGCGATGGCGAGGAGCTCCGTCCCGAAGTCCGGCGCGCGTCCGTCCGTGCGGGAGTACATGATATTCGCAAGCTCCGACACGAAGGAGGGAACGAACCCGTAGTGATGGCTCTCCATGAGGCCGCAGAGTCCGTACTCCTCATGAGCGCGCAGGATGCCCTGCCAGCGGCGGTTCCACTGCTGCGGCGTGGGCAGATAGGGAATATCGCCGACGTCCCAGGTCAGTCCGCCCGTATTGGACATGGTATAGAGCCGGATGCCGCGCTCGTGCGCCGCCTCGGCCTCGGAGAGGAAGTACTGTCCCGGACCCTCGAAGCCCAGCGTATAGTCGGCACAGGGCTCGATGACGCCGGGTGCGACCTCGCGCCGCTCGAACATCTCATAGGTGACGAGGAGCGTGATGTCGCGGGGCAGGCTGCGGATGAGCGCCAGCCGGGCGTCCCGGGGCTGATAGCCCCAGTTATACGTCCAGAAGACGATTTCGCACTCCGGCGCGTGCGCATGGATGACATCCGAGACCAGGGATACCCACTCGGGGTAGTCACAGCAGGGATACCAGCCCGGATGCACCTTGCCCTCGGGACGCGTGGCACTGTCCCACCAGGTATGCGGGTCGTGCGAGGGGAAGCCGATGCTTTCGCCGACGAAGATGATGCCGCGGAAGCCCGGGCAGGAGGAGAAAAGCTCGCCGTAGAGACCTTCATAGTACTCGCGCGCTCCGGGATCCCCGGGATGCATCTCGCTTTTGTAGTAGCTGTAGCAGTACACGTCGATGCCGAAGCCCGCGGCGCGCCAGATCAGCTCGTTGAAGTCCTGATAGCCGTGCTCGGTCTGATTGAGCCCCTTCGTGAAGACCTTGATCGCGTCCATGCCCTCATGAGCGATGGCGCGGAGCACGTTGTCAGGGAAGGTGTCGAGCTCATAGCCCGAATGCGTCATGCGGGGGGAGAAGAGCGCGGTGTGCGTCTCGTCGCATTCACCGATGACGGGGCCTTCATTGCGGTTCATGACGCGCTCCAGGTGATAGCCGCCCTGAGCCGTGCCGCGCTCGGAGGCGCCGACGATGATGATGCCGCCCGAGCGCACGATTATGCGGAAGGCCAGAGCCTGCGCCCGCGCGTTCCCCGCGGAGTCCTCCGTGTTCCGGGGGGCAAGCGGGGGGAGATCGTCCGCCGTCGCCAGGACGATCCGGCCCGGAGCTGCGGCGGAGGAGATATCCTCCACGGCACGCAGATGGGGGAAGACCTCCATGGAGACCTCGAAGTACTCCGTAAGGTCATGCGCCGAATACCGCAGCACGCGCCCTGCACTCTTCGGGTAGACAATCTCCCAGGAGTCGTCCACGACGAGCCCCGGGATTTTCTTCCAGATGTCCGGCCGGCTGCGCCCGGGGGTGTGAACCTCCAGCATGCGCCGCTTGAAGTCGTAGCTCTGTTCCATTGAGCGTATCCTCTCTCCTCTCGAAAAAAACCGGCGGGATGGCTTACGGCAGGGGGGGGGAAAAGTGCGCCTGATGTTTTCCTGCGGGGGGGTTAGCGGTTCCAGAGGTTTTCGGGGTATTTGCCCTCCGCCGTCATGCGGGCGATTGCACCCTGCACGACGGGCTTGTCGTCGCGGTAGGTCACGCCGTACCAGCGCTCGCCGGTATCGATGACGTGGACGCGGGCGCGTCCCTCGTGAATCATCTTATCCACGACGAAGGGGAGGAAGAACTCGGCCTTCAGGGGATTCTTCGGCACGTCGTTTTCGAAGAATTTCGGAAGCTCGGAGTGCATCTCGGAGAAGAGACGGGTCGTGAAGCCCCAGGTGTTCATGGAGACCACGGTTCCGGCGGGGATATCCGTCCAGGTCGCGCCGTCGTCCTCGGTGAAGGCGGCGCCTTCGGGACGCTTTGCAATCTTCGTGCGCTCGGTGACGCCCGTCAGGAAGCCGTCGGAGGTCGTCTCGCAGACGCCGCGCGCGACGGTGCCGTGCTCGGTGAGGGTATTCTCCACGCGGAAACCCGCGAGCATGAACTCGCTGGACTCGGGGTCGACCGCCGCCAGATAGTCATAGAGTGCGCGGAAGGCGCCGAAGCCGTAGAAGTCGTCTGCGTTGATGACGGCGAAGGGCTGATCGATGACATCGCGGGCCGCCCAGACGGCGTGTCCCGTGCCCCAGGGCTTGACGCGTCCTTCGGGGATGGCGCAGCCCGCGGGAATGTCGTCGGGACGCTGGAAGACGTACTCGACCTCGATGGCGCCGCGGATGCGCGAGCCGATGGTCTCCTCGAAGACCGCGTGGTTTTCCTCCTTGATGATGAAGACAACCTTGCGGAAGCCCGCGCGGACGGCATCATAGACGGAGTAGTCGATGATGAGCTGACCGTGCGTGCTGACGGGATCGATCTGCTTGAGTCCGCCGTAGCGTGAGCCGAGACCGGCCGCCATGACGACGAGAATGGGCTTGTTCATTGCTTAAACCTCCATAACACGGCGCAGAGCGGGATGGACCGCCTGCGCGAAGCGGTAGAATCCGAGATCGTTGGGATGGCAGCCGTCCACGGTGCAGGCATCGATGTCGCGGTCGGCGAACAGAGAGGCGCCGTCGAGGAAAAGGATATGCCGGTCGCCCTCCTCACGCGCGCGCATATAGGTCTGCAGGATGACGTCATGGCGCGTACCGAAGCCGAAAGCGGAGCTCTGGTAGCCCGTCGGATAGGAGTAGGGCGCGCTGATGAGCAGGATGGGAAGCTCCGGCTGCGCATCACGGATGCGGCGGTAGAAGGCGTAGTGTGTCCGCGCCAGATGCACGGAGTTGGGCGCATTGAAGTCATAGTCCATGACAAATGCGGAAAGCCCGAGCGAGGCGATGTAGTCCGCTATGCACAGCTCGCCGCGCGCGCTGCCGGAGAAGCCCAGATTGATGAAATCCGCGTCCAGCCAGCGGCAGACATGGTTCATATAGTTGTTGCCCGGACGGGAGGCACACCCGCCCTGGGTGATGGAGGAGCCGTAGAACAGGATGGGACGGTCGATGGAGAAGGCGCGGGGCGGCTCGATGACGGACGCGGGCGAAAGCCCGATGTAGATGCGGTCGACTCCGCTGTACAGCGGAAGCGTGATCGTCACCTCGGCGCCCTTTGGGCAGGGGTTCTGCACGCAGCCGATGTAGGTCGTCTTCGGCGTTCCGTCCTCGATGGCGGGGAAGAAGATGCCGCGGAAGGACTCGCCGGAGCAGCCCTTCGGCGCAAAATAGATATCCGCGCCGGAGGAACCCGTCAGCGGCATATGGGACATGAAGTCCCGGTTCGGCAGCGCGACGGCCAGCGCGACATAGGGCGAATCCGTCGCAAAGCGGATGCGTCCGCCCGCCGTGTTGAACATCAGATACCGTGCGCCCTCGTTCAGACGCGCATCGTCCGCAAAGGAGAGCGGAAGACGGGCATAGCGTCCCGTCTCCCGGGGCGCGCACAGACCATGCAGGGAAAAGCGCTCATCCAGAGCATCATACCAGACGATATCGTCATACGGCAGCGCCGCGGCGCGGAAATTGGGATCGATCTGAGCGATGTTCGCCATGAAGTAACCCTCCCTTATACGTCAAAAAAGGCCTGTTCTTTTTTTAGCTGCGGTAGCCGTTGGGGTTCTGCGACTGCCAGCGCCAGGAGTCCTCGCACATCTCGCGCAGACCGCGCACGGCCTTCCAGCCCAGCGTCTTTTCCGCAAGCGAAGGATCCGCGTAGCAGGTCGCGATGTCGCCGGGACGGCGCGCCACGATCTTGTACGGAATCTTTTTGCCGGAAACCTCCTCGAACATATGCACCATCTCAAGCACGCTGCAGCCGCGGCCGGTGCCGAGGTTGAGCGTGAGCACGCCGCCGTCCATGGAGGCGAGCTTCTCGACCGCCGCGACATGGCCGCGCGCGAGGTCGACGACGTGGATGTAGTCGCGTACGCCGGTGCCGTCGGGCGTATCGTAATCGTTGCCGAAGACGCTCAGGCACTCGCGCTTGCCCATGGCGACCTGCGTGATATAGGGCGTGAGATTGTTCGGGATGCCGGAGGGATCCTCGCCGATGAGGCCGGACTTGTGCGCGCCGACGGGATTGAAGTAGCGTAGCAGCGCGATCTTCCAGGTGCTGTCGGAGCGGTACAGATCGCGCAGGATCTGCTCGTTCATGAGCTTGGTCTGGCCGTAGGGATTCGTCGCGGAGAGCGGGAAGTCCTCGCGGATCGGCACGGTGGCGGGATCGCCGTAGACCGTGGCGGAGGAGGAGAAGACGATGCTGCGGACATCGTGCGCACGCATGACGCGCAGAAGCGTCAGAGTGCCGGTGATGTTGTTGGTATAATACTCAAGAGGCTTGGCAACGCTTTCGCCGACGGCCTTCAGCGCGGCGAAGTGAATGACGGCCTGGGGCCGCTCCGCCTCGAAAATGGCGCTGAGCCCTTCCTCGTCCAGAATGTCCGCCTTGTAGAAGGTCACGTGCTTTCCCGTGATCTGCTCGACGCGGGACACGGCGACCTCGGAGCTGTTGTACAGGTTGTCCACGACGACGACCTCATGTCCGGCCGTGAGCAGCTCCACGCAGGTGTGGGATCCGATATAGCCGGCACCGCCGGTAATCAAAAGCTTCATAATTATCCCTGAATTCCTTCCATGTAAGTATAAGGATATACGATGTCTCATAGTATACACGATTCCCGTGCGGAATGCAAGAGAATGTGGGAGCGAAAACTCTTTTCCCCCTGTGTGTGGGGGGAAAAGGGCACATCCCGCGCGCGGGATGTGCCTGTTTTCAGAAGGCGATCCCGAATTTTTCGCGCAGAAGAAGAGGAAAATCGCGGATCTGTTCGGTATGAACCCCCGCGCGGGAGAATTCGCGGTATTCCGGCCCGCTTACGGTGCGCCGTCCTCCGTCTCCGTCCTGGACGCAGACGATGGCCGAGGCGCGGAAGGGAGACGCGGGCGCGTGCTCGCACCAGAAGCTCGTGGTCTCGAAGTCGATGGGGTACTGGGGCTCCGTCGTGAAGGCGTAATAGGGCGCCCACGTGCCGTTTTTATACTCCTCGACGACGCAGCCGTACACGGCGTCCGGCACGATGCGCCAGCGTCCGTTCGGCTCGCGGGTCTCCGCAAGGAAGCAGAAGGGCAGGGGCACCAGCGGGCAGACGCCTCCGACGCCGGCATCGCAGATCCAGTCCGTACCGTCCTGCGCCGTGACGCGCAGAACCCGGTGACGGCGCATGGGTACGCCGGGATCCGCGTCGCGCAGGAAGCGTCCGAAGTACTCCGTGACGGGAAAGCCCAGATCGCGCAGCAGGAGCCCCAGAAGCCCGTTGAGCTCGAAGCAGTAGCCTCCGCGGCGGCGCGTGACGATCTTGTCAAACAGCGCGTCCGGCTCGAGGCTGAGCGGCACGCCGCGCAGAATGTCGAGGTTTTCATACGGCACATGCGTCAGATGCGCGGTCTGAACGGCGCGGAGAGTCTCATACGAGGTGTCATGGGGACGCGGAAGCCCGATGCGGGCCAGATAGGCATCCGTATTCATCCGATCTCCTCCAGCAGCGCGACGGCGTGTGCGGCTATGCCCTGACCCGAGCCCGTGAAGCCCAGACCCTCCTCCGTCGTCGCCTTGATGTTGACGGCCTGCGTGCCGAGCACGGCGGCCAGCGTGCGTTTCATGTCGGGAATATGGGGCGCCAGACGCGGCGCCTGGGCGAGAATCGTCGCGTCGACGTTTCCCACGCGGTATCCCGCCTCCTTCAGCCGTTCCATCACGCGCTCCAGAAGCAGCGTGCTGCGGATTCCCTCATAGGCGGGGTCGCGGTCGGGGAAGAGCTGCCCGATGTCGGGAAGCCCCGCCGCGCCGAGCAGCGCGTCCATGACGGCATGCGTCAGAACGTCGGCATCGCTGTGCCCGGAAAGCCCCCGATCCCAGGGGATCGTCACGCCGCCCAGAACGAGCGGGCGGTTTTCGGTCAGTCTGTGGACGTCGTAGCCGTGTCCGATGCGCATGAGGCTCTCCTTTCCAGAATCGCGCGGGCGAGGATGATGTCCTCGGGCGTGGTGATCTTGAGGTTTTCATAGCTCCCCGGCACGGTGTGGACGCAGACGCCCATGGCCTCCACGGCGGAGGCGTCGTCGGTGCGGCTGCGGTCGAGGGAGAGCGCGGCCTCCAGCAGCACCCGCAGGAAGACCTGGGGCGTCTGAGCAGCCTGCAGGGAGGCACGGTCGGGCGTCTCGGAGATTTTCCCGGAATGCACGACCTTGACGGTGTCCTTGACGGGCACGGCGAGGATGGCGGCGCCCGTGAGCTCCGCGCGGCGCACGACCTCGCCCGCAAGCCGCGGCGTCAGGAGAGGACGCGCCGCATCATGCACGGCAACGAGCTCGGTTTCGGGCGGCAGGACATCGAAGGCGGCGTATACGGACTCGGCGCGGGTGGCGCCGCCCGCCGTGACGGCGGTGAGCTTGTCGATGCCGTAGCGCTTCCCCAGACGCAGGACGTTTTCCTGTGTGCCGGGGGTGACGGCAGCGACGATGGCAGAGATCTCGGGCGTCTGCTGCAGCGCCTGCAGGGTGCGTGCGAGCACCGGCATGCCGCCCAGATCCGCAAACAGCTTGTTTTCAGCGCCAAAACGCGACGAAGAACCCGCTGCCGGCACGATTGCCGTACAGAAAACGGATTCTGCGCCGCGCATCTTTCGTATCAGGGCTCTGATCTGATCGGTGTTGAATGAAATGGAAGACTCCCCCTTTTGCCCGTTTTTTTATTAAAAGGCTTACTTTTTTCCACAAAAAAGGAAATGCCGCGCCCACAGGAGAGAAAAAAGGGGGGCGCGCATCCGGTATTACAGCAGTCGGGACAGGCGGTCCTCAAGCTCCGGCGCGGGAATCCCCGTTGCCTCCTGAAGCTCCGACAGCATGACGCCTTTGGCAAGAGCCAGCATCCTGTGCTCGCCCGTGGACAGCTCACGGGATTTTGCGCGCAGCATCAGGGACTTGACGACCGTGACGGTATCGATGAGCCGTCCGCTTTTCAGACGCAGCATATTGTCGCGGTAGCGCCGGGTCCAGCTTCCCGCGCACTCGGGCTCGATGGTTTCGAAGGCACGCAGCGCCTCAAGCGCCTCGTCGCGTCCGGCCAGGGGACGCACGCCGATGACGCGCTCCGACGCGACGGGAATCAGGACGACAACCTGCTCCGCCGGGGCGCGAAAGACATAGTAGCGGCACTCCCGTCCCTCGCAGCTGCGCAGGACGATATCCTCCACCACACCGACACCGTGCATCGGATGAACGATTCGATCACCTACAGCAAACATAAGATAAACCCACAGACATATCTGTCAAACCACCGGCGGATTATCCTGCACTAACCCTATTCTACCATATTTTTCATGACTTTACAAGGATTATATTGCAAATTCGGGAAAGAAAAAGGGTCTGATAACCGCAGAACCCGGATTCCAGTCCCCTAGCTTCTGGTTTTCTCTTCGCCG
>CAVGLF010000005.1:0-31624 GCA_963630045.1 Butyricicoccaceae bacterium
AGTTGACCGCAAGCGCAACCCTTGCCAAGTAGTAGGCTGCGTCGGGCACTTCTTGCGGCACGAAGTTTTCCTATAGCAGGAAAACTTCGTAAGGATACAGTACGGTAGCTTTTGGCGAAGAAAAAATCCAAAGCGGGGAGCGCCCCTTGCCAAGTATGATGCTGCGTCGGGCACTTCTTGCGGCACGAAGTTTTCCCCGAAGACCGGGGAAAACTTCGTAAGGAAGAAAAGCAGCTTTCGGCGAAGAAAAAACCAGAAGCAACGGGGGTTCGGGGTTCCCCCCGACCATAAAGCCTTTCCCGAATTACGGCAGTCCCAAAGCATAATAAAAGGCTGAAATCCTCCCCCTTGCGGGGGAAGATTTCAGCCGGAGACAGTACGCAGTAAGAAAGAGGAAAAGGGAGCGTCAGCACTGAAGGGTCTTTGCCGATTCGAACTCTGACTGAATGTCCTTCGAGGGCTCGGGCGTCAGCAGGGAGACGACGATGATGGCGAGGCAGGAGAACAGGAACGCGGGAAGAAGCTCATAGATGCCGAAGAGTCCGCCCAGAGGATTGAGCACGAGCTTCCAGAAGAAGACCATGCCGCCTCCGGCGACCATGCCGGCAATGGCTCCGGCGCGCGTTGTGCGCTTCCAGAACAGGGAGAAGAGGATGATCGGGCCGAAGGTCGCTCCGAAGCCTGCCCAGGCGAAGGAGACGACGGTGAAGATGACGCTGTTCTCGTCCAGCGCGATCAGCATGCCGATGGCGGCGACGGCCAGCAGCGTGATGCGGGAGACGGTCATGACCTGACGGTCGGTGGCGTCCTTCTTCATGATGCCCTGGAAGATGTTCTTGGAGAACGCGCTCGCGGCGATCAGCAGATAGGAATCCGAGGAGCTGATGGTCGCGGCGAGGATGCCCGCCATGATGAGACCCGCAAACAGCGGATGCAGCAGCGCCTGGGAAAGCGTGATGAAGACGTTCTCGGATGCGGAGGCGGTGAGCAGCTCGGTGGGGAAGAGCGTGCGTCCGATGACGCCGATGGAGACCGCCGCGACCAGCGAGATGACTACCCACACGACCGCAATGCGGCGGGACTTCTTCAGCTCGTCCGCACGGCGGATGGCGAAGAAGCGCAGGAGAACCTGCGGCATGCCGAAGTAGCCCAGACCCCACGAGAGCATCGAGAAGATCTTCAGGGTGCCATAGGTGGAGGCTCCGCCGAAGAGGGGCTCGCCCGCAGCGCCGAGCTGCTGGACGCCGGAGGCGTCGGTAACCGGCGTGGCGGTGAAGAAGAAGCTTAAGTATCCCGGAATGCTGCGGGCATTCTCGATGACGGCGCCGATGCCGCCCGCGTTGACCGTGCCCAGCGTCAGGATGACGACCAGCGCGAAGATCATGACGACCGCCTGCATGAAATCGGACGCGGATTCCGCAAGGAAGCCTCCGAGGAAGGTGTAGACGAGAACGAAGATTGCGCCGATGACCATCATGCTGTGGTAGCTTAATCCGAAGAGGGTCGAGAACAGCTTGCCGCAGGTGACAAAGCAGCTTCCGGCATAGACCGAGAAGAAGATGAGGATGAACAGAGAGGAGATCAGCATGATGATCTTCCTGTGCTCCTTAAAGCGGTTCGACAGGAAATCGGGGATCGTGATGGCGTTGCCCGCAACCTGGGAATAGCGGCGCAGAGGCTTTGCCACGATCAGCCAGTTCAGGTAGGTGCCCAGAGCCAGACCGATTGCCGTCCACGCGGCATCCGCAATGCCGCACCAGTACGCGACACCCGGCAGTCCCATCAGAAGCCATCCGCTCATGTCGGAAGCCTCGGCGCTCATCGCCGCGACCCACGGACCCAGCGTACGTCCGCCGATGAAGTAGTTTTCCGAGTTCTGATTGGCACGCTTTGCAAAGAATACGCCGATTCCGATGACGATGGCCATGTAGCAGACCATGGAAATCAGAATCTGGAGGGAATCTCCATTCATTTTTTGCATCTCCCTTATGAAAATTCTTCATGATTATACCACAGCCCGCCCTGCGGAACAAGAGTGTTTTCCCGCACAGCACGCCAAACATGCGAAAATCTCCCTTCTGACCAAAAAACAGAGAGGAAACCGGCGGGGGTCTCATGACTTTTCCCACAAAACCGCTTGCGGTCCGGCGGGAAAGCCTTTATAATGAAGGGGAAAGCGATAACGTACATCCTGAGACTCGGTGCGGGAAACCATGACGCAGTTGAGGCGGGATAGATATATAAGAAGGGGAGTGCTGATTGAAAATGGCGATTTATGAGGGAAATCTCCGATACGCGGAATCCATTCTGACGGAGTGGGAGCAGCTTCGCGACGAGGGACGCGAGGTGGAGCGCTTCCGCGGGAGCTGCGAGCGCATCGCGCGTACCCCGTGGAGCCGGGAGCTGGAGCGTGAGGCGCGTGCTCTGGGCGATGAGATGGGACGCTGCCCCGTGGCGGCGGATTATCCGTATGAGGAGCCGTCGGAGCTTGAAAGCATCCGCGCCGCGCGTCCGGAGGGCGGGAGAAGCTTTGCGAAGGCCGCGCCCGACCGCGGGAAAATCCGCGCCGCGTGGGAGGGACGCATCTCGGGCTGCCTTCTGGGAAAGCCCGTGGAGGGAATGCGCCGCGAGCGGCTCTATCCGCTCCTGCAGGCCGCGGGGAACTACCCCATGACGCGCTACATCCGGCTCGGCGACTACAGCCCCGAGCAGCAGGAGAAGCTCGGCATGTCGAAGCATGCCGCCTGGGCGGACTGCCTGGACGGCTATGCCCCCGTGGACGATGACACGAACTATACGGTGCTGGGACTGAAGATCCTCGAGTACTCCCGCGGCTTTACGCCCGTGAACGTCATGGAGACCTGGACGCGCTATCTGCCGATGTGCGCGCTCTTTACCGCGGAGCGCGTGGCGTACCGCAATGCCGCGCTCTGCCTGCTGCCGCCCGAGACCGCCGTGCACTATAATCCCTACAGGGAATGGATCGGCGCGCAGATCCGCGCGGATCTCTTCGGCTACATCAACCCCGGAGATCCCGAGACGGCGGCGGAGTATGCCTGGCGCGATGCCTCCATTTCCCATGTGCGCAACGGCATCTACGGCGAGATGTGGGTCGCCGCCATGCTCGCGGCAGCTGCCGTGACGGAGGATATCGACGGGATTCTGGACGCGGGACTGGCGCAGATTCCCCGGAAATGCCGCCTCGCCCGGGATGTCGCGCGGGTGCGCGGCTGGTATGCGGAGGGCATCGGGGCCGGGGAGGCCATAGAGCGCATCCATGCGGCCTATGACGAGCATTCCCAGCACGGCTGGTGCCATACCATCTCCAACGCCATGATCGTGACGATGGCGCTCCTGTGGGGAGGGGGAGACTTCGGACGCTCCGTCTGCCTTGCCGTGCAGAGCGGCTTTGACACCGACTGCAACGGCGCGACCGTGGGCTCCGTCACCGGCATGCGCACGGGACGCGTGCCCGAAATCTGGACGGCGCCCTTCCCCCGCGGCCTGCGCACCTCGCTTGAGGGCTACCCCGTCGTGACGCTGCAGGAGCTTGTGGAAAAGACCGCCGAGCTTGCGGATTGCTGACAGGCGGATGCATATTTATCGCTAATTCATGAAAAGACGCGCCGGGGACGGGAAAATTTGTATAGTGTTTCATGTGATTCGGACTTGCAAAACGATTCAGAACGTTGTATAATTACACACGCTGATTCAAAAACTTGCATGGAGGTTCTGACAAAATGAAATACGCGAAAAGGCTTCTCCCGATTCTCCTGGCCGTCTGCATGCTGACGGCGCTCTGCGCCTGCTCCTCCGGCTCCGGCACGGCCACCACCGCCGCCGCCACCGCCGCCGAGACCACCGCTGCCGAGACCACCGCCGCTGCGGCTTCGTTCACCACCGCGAACGCCGGCTACCTGACCATGGCCACCAACGCCCAGTTCCCGCCCTATGAGTACTACGAGGGCTCGGACATCGCCGGCATCGATGCCGAGATCGCCGGAGCCATCGCCGCGAAGCTCGGTCTGGAGCTGCGCATCGAGGATATGGAGTTTGACTCCATCATCGAAGCCGTCAAGTCCGGCAAGGCCGACATCGGCATGGCGGGCATGACCGTCACGCCCGAGCGCGCGGAGTCCGTTGACTTCACCGCCAGCTATTCCACCGGCGTCCAGGTCGTCATCGTGCCCGAGGACAGCGACATCACTTCCGTCGATGACCTGTTTGCGGAGGGTGCGAACCATGTCGTGGGCGTCCAGCGCAACACCACCGGCGACATCTACACCACCGGCGACATCGAGGAAGCGGGTCTGGGCACCATCGACCGCTACAGCAAGGGCGCCGATGCCGTGCAGGCTCTGAAGACCGGCAAGGTTGACTGCGTCGTCATCGACAACGAGCCCGCCAAGGCGTTCGTCGCCGAGATCGAGGGTCTGAAGATTCTGGACACCGAGTACGTCACCGAGGACTACGCGGGTGCCATGAGCAAGGAAAACCCCGAGCTCTACGCCGCCGTGAACGCCGCTCTGGAGGAGCTCATCGCCGACGGTACCGTGAAGAGCATCGTCGATAAGTACATCTCCGCGGAATAATCAAAAAAACTTCGCGGGAGTAAAAGGGAATTCTCTTCCCTCCCGCGGCGCTTTTAAAAAAACGCATACTGAAACGAAAGGGGTTCGGGCTTTTTTTCTGAACCCCTTACCCTTGTATTTTGAGGAGTACCTGCCATGAACAAGATCACGTCCTCGCAGCTCTGGCAGAGCACGGCGCCGGACTGGATGCTGAATGCGCCGGACTGGCTGGCCGACATCTTCTATAAGATGTTCAAATGCTTCGTCTACGAAGACCGCTACATGATGTTCCTCCGAGGCCTCGGGAATACGCTTCTTCTGACATTCTTTGCGCTGCTTCTGGGCATTGCGCTGGGCGTTATCGTGTCGCTGATCCGCGTATCCTGGGACAAGAACGCGGAGAACATGCACGGCGCGGGCAAGATCGCGCTGGGCGCGGCGAATGCCCTGTCGAAGATCTATCTGACCGTGATCCGCGGCACTCCGGTTGTCGTGCAGATCATGATCATGTTCTTCGTCATCTTCGCCTCGAGCCGCAACAAGGTGCTGGTCGGATGCCTGTCCTTCGGCATCAACTCCGGAGCCTATGTCGCTGAAATCATCCGCGCGGGCATCATGTCCATCGACCCCGGTCAGGCGGAGGCGGGCTCCAGCCTGGGACTGTCCTACGTGCCCACCATGCGCTATATCATCCTGCCGCAGGCCTTCAAGAACGTCCTGCCGGCGCTGGGCAATGAGTTCATCGTCCTGATCAAGGAGACGGCGGTCGTGGGCTACATCGGCCTGTCCGACCTGACCTACGCCGGCAACACCGTCGGCGGCGCGACGTATGAGTACCTCTTCCCCCTGCTGGCGGTCGCGGCGATCTATCTGGTGCTCGTCATCATCTTCTCGAGACTCGTCGGAAAGCTGGAAAGGAGGCTGAGGAACAGTGAGCGATAAGGACATCCTGATTCGGGTGGAGAACCTGAAAAAGTACTACATCGGCGGCAAGATCCGTGCGCTCGACGGCGTCAGCACCGAGATCTCGCGCGGCGAGGTCGTCGTGGCGGTGGGACCTTCGGGCTCGGGCAAATCCACCTTCCTGCGCAGCCTCAATCTTCTGGAGGTGCCGACCGAGGGGCATATCTACTTCGACGGGGCAGACATCACCGACCGCCGCGTCAACATCAATCTGCACCGTCAGAAGATGGGCATGGTCTTCCAGCACTTCAACCTCTTTCCCCATATGACGATTCTCGGAAACATGACGCTGGCGCCGGTCAAGGTGCTGCACAGACCCCGCGCCGAGGCTGAGGAGAAGGCCATGACGCTTCTGAACCGCGTAGGACTGGCGGATCGCGCAAATGCCTATCCCGCGCAGCTCTCCGGCGGTCAGAAGCAGCGCGTCGCCATCGTCCGCGCACTGTGCATGGACCCCGAGGTCATGCTCTTCGACGAGCCTACCTCCGCGCTCGACCCGGAAATGGTCGGCGAGGTGCTCGACGTCATGAAGGAGCTGGCGCATGAGGGCATGACGATGGTCGTCGTGACGCATGAGATGGGCTTTGCCAGAGAGGTCGGCACGCGCTGCATCTTCATGGATCACGGGAAAATCGTGGAGGAGAATACCCCCAACGAGTTCTTCGACCATCCCGAAAGCCCGCGTCTGCAGAACTTCTTCAGCAAGGTATTGAAATAAACTGCCGGAAAAGCGAGCCGTTTTGTGCAGCCTTACAGGTTGCGGCGGCTCGCTTTTTGGATTATAATAGGAGCATTCCAACAGCAAAAAAGGCATCTGACCGGGCAAAGTAGCGAAAGTGCGGCTGTTCCTTTTGAAAAAGACCGCAGTGCCCCGCACTGCAGCGGCTAAAAAAGGAGCAGGATTTCCGACAGAGAGGGACGTTTATAAGCTGAGAGACGCATCCCGCAGGAAAATCTTCCGCAAGAACCGCGAAATTTCACCCGCGAGCCTCCCCCGCTGAAAAAAAGGGCCTTTCCCTTTCGTGTAGGCGGCGGGCGTTTTCCGCTGCCGCGTTAAGGCAGGGTATGAGGTGTCCGCCGTATGATGCCCCCCAAAAAAAGGAAGAGCCCTGCGCGCCTCAAAAGCGCCGCGGGACGGGGGAAAAAGGAATTTACGGCCGGGAACCGGGGTGGTACCGCGAAGAAATTCGTCCCCGTATGCAGCATGGATTTGTCCCGTGCGGCACACGGGGGTTTTATTTTTGTCTAACACCCCGAAAAAAGGCCGGACGGGGAAAACGGACGGCCATGCCGCAAAAAGCTCTCTTTTAAAAAAAGAGAGAGAAGAGCCACGCAGCCCCTGTGCCGTACGGAAACGGCTGTAATCACCAGTATTGATGTGTGGAGGTTATACTATGCGCGAAGCATTGGAGAAAATTCGCTCGGAAGCGCTGGCCGCCATCGCCGAGGCGCGCGAAACGTCGGCGCTGGAGTCGCTGAGAGTCCGCTATTCCGGAAAAAAGGGTGAGCTGACCGCCATCCTGAAGATGATGGGCAAGCTCTCCGCGGACGAGAGACCGAAGATGGGACAGCTTGCAAACGAGGTGCGCGCCAGCCTGGAGAAGGCCTTTGAGGAGCGTGCGCAGGAGCTGGCCGAGCGCGCCATGGAGGCACGGCTGAGCGCGGAGGCGCTGGACGTGACCGTACCCGCGCCGGAGGCTCCCGTCGGACATCTGCATCCTCTGACGATCGTCACCCGCGAGATCCGCACGATCTTCGAATCCATGGGCTTTGAAACCGTCGAGGGTCCGGAAATCGAGACCGATTATTACAACTTTGAGGCGCTGAATACGCCGAAGAACCATCCCGCGCGCGACGTGCAGGATACCTTCTATTTCTCCGATTCGATGCTCCTGCGCACGCAGACCTCCTCGGTGCAGGTGCGCACGATGGAGAACCGCCGTCCGCCCATCCGCATGATCGCCCCCGGACGCGTCTATCGCTCCGATGCCGTGGATGCGACGCATTCGCCGCTGTTCCATCAGATCGAGGGTCTGCTGGTGGACGAGGGCGTCACGATGGCCGATCTGAAGGGCGCTCTGGGCGTTTTCGCCCGCGGCCTCTTCGGCGAGAATACCGCCGTCCGCTTCCGTCCGCATCACTTCCCCTTCACCGAGCCCTCCGCGGAGATGGACGTGTCGTGCTTCGCCTGCGGCGGCAAGGGCTGCCGTCTGTGCAAGGGCGAGGGCTGGATCGAGATCCTGGGCTGCGGCATGGTGCATCCCAATGTCCTGCGCGGCTGCGGCATCGACCCGGAGAAGTACTCCGGCTTCGCCTTCGGTCTGGGCGTCGAGCGCGTGGCGCTCCTGCGCTATAAGATCGACGACATGCGCCTGCTGTACGAAAACGACGTCCGCTTCCTGGAACAGTTCTGACGATAAGGAGGACATGAAACTATGAAATTATCCTATAACTGGCTGCGCGAGCTGACGCCCGTCACCGCGACGCCCAAGGAATACATCGCCGATATGACCATGTCCGGTTCCAAGGTGGAGACGCTTGAGTATCTGGGTGCGGAGATTGAAAACGTCGTCGTGGGACATGTTCTCGCGATGGAGCATCATCCGGATGCGGAGAAGCTGTGGATCTGCAGCGTCGATGTCGGCGCGGAGACCCCGGTGCAGATTGTCACCGGTGCGCAGAACGTGCATGTCGGAGACTTCGTACCGGCGGCGCTGGACGGCTCGAAGCTGCCCGGCGGCGTGGAGATTCACTCGGGCAAGCTGCGCGGCGTGGAGTCCTGCGGCATGCTCTGCTCCCATCAGGAGCTGGGGCTGACCGAGCATGACGTGCCCGGAGCGCCGGAGCACGGCATCCTCCTGCTCAATGAGTTGGACGGCCTGGGCGAGCTTACCCCCGGACAGGACATCCGTCCCGTTCTGGGCTTTGACGATTACTGCATCGATTTCGAGATCACGCCCAACCGTCCCGACTGCCTCTCCGTCATCGGCCTCGCGCGTGAGAGCGCCGCGACCTATGACTCGAGCTTTACCCCCGCTGAGCCGAAGGTGCGCGGAGGCGCAGGGCAGATTTCCGACTACCTGACCGTGACGGTGGATGCGCCCGAGCTCTGCCCGCGCTATGCCGCGCGCCTCGTGCGCAACGTCCGCATTGCTCCCTCGCCGAAGTGGATGCGCGACAAGCTCCGCGCGATGGGCGTGCGTCCCATCAACAACATCGTCGACATCACCAACTACGTCATGCTGGAGTACGGCCAGCCGATGCATGCCTTCGACTATGCCTGCCTCTCCGACAGCCGCATCATCGTGCGCCGTGCCGGAGCGGACGAGGAATTCCGCACGCTGGACGATCAGAGCCGCCGGCTGAAGGCCGACATGCTGGTCATCGCCGACGGACATAAGCCCGTTGCCGTCGCCGGCGTCATGGGCGGCGCGAACTCCGAGATCACGGCGAATACCCGCAATGTCGTCTTCGAGTCCGCGAACTTCTCCGGCGTGAGCGTCCGTCTGACGGCGAAGGCGTTGGGCATGCGCACCGAGTCCTCCGGACGCTTCGAAAAGGGGCTGGATCCCCGCATGTGCGATGCGGCGCTGGAGCGCGCCTGCGAGCTCGTCGAGCTGCTGGGCGCGGGCGATGTCTGCGACGGCATGATCGATGTCGACCACTCCGATCCCAATCCGCGCGTGCTTGCGCTTGAGCCCGAGCGCATCAACCGCTTCCTCGGCATCGACGTCCCGCGCGAGACGATGGTGCGCTACCTTGAAAACCTGTGCTTCGGCGTGGACGGAGACTCTGTCACCGTGCCGTCGTGGAGAAGCGATGTCGAGCAGTTCGCGGATCTCGCCGAGGAGATCGCCCGCTTCTACGGATATGATAAGATCCCCACGACGCTCTTCGCGGGTGCGTCCGTCTATCACCGCTCCGAAAAGATCGCCTTCGAGGATATGCTCCGCACGATCTGCGCCGGACTGGGTTGCGACGAGATTCAGACCTACTCCTTCATCGGAGAGAAGGCCTTTGATAAGCTGGGTCTTGCGCCCGATGACCCCAAGCGCCGCACGCTTGCAATCAAAAATCCGCTGTCCGAGGACATGCGCGTCATGCGCACGACCGTTCTTCCCTCCATGCTGGAGGTGCTGGCGCGCAATGCCAACATGAAGAACCCGCGCGTCAGGCTCTTCGAGATGGCCTCGACCTACGAGCCGAAGCTGCGTGAGGACGGCACGCCGGACGATACCGAGCTTCCCGCCGAGCGCTGCATCCTGACGCTGGGACTGTACGGAGATGCCGATTTCTACACGGCGAAGGGACTGGTGGACGGTATCGCGCGTTCCCTGCGCATCCCGGCTCTGCGCTATACCGCGCAGAAGGAGAACCCCGCGTTCCATCCCGGACGCACCGCGGAGGTCTGGGCGGGCGATGTGTACCTGGGCATCGTCGGTCAGGTTCATCCCCGCACGGCACAGGCCTTCGGACTGCCCTGCGAGGGCTATATCGCGGCGATTTCCGTCCCGGCGCTCATGAGCGTGCGCGGAGGCATCGTCCAGTACAGATCCCTGCCGCGCTTCCCCGGCTCCACGCGAGACCTGGCCGTCGTCTGCGACGAGGCCGTCACCGTGGCCGAGCTCGAGGACTGCATCCGCCGCGGCGCGGGTGAGCTTCTCGAAAGCGTGAAGCTCTTCGACATCTACCGCTCGCCGGCTCTGGGCGCAAACCGCAAGAGCGTTGCCTTCAGCCTCCTGCTGCGCGATCCGACCCGCACGCTGAAGGATACGGACGCCGATGCCGCAACGGAGCGCGCCGTCGCGGAGCTCGCAAAGATCGGCGCGAAGCTGAGAAGCTAAAATAATACGCGGCAAATCCCGCACGGGGACGCTCCTTTTTTGCAAAAATAAAGGAGCGTCCCCGATTTTTTAAAAATGGGACGAAGGCGGCGGGGGACGGCGGGGATAAAATATGGCGAAAAGCTCGCTGACCGGCGGCAGGAGAGTTCTTAAAAAGCTCCATTGACAACGGACGCGCGGCTGTGTTATCCTTTGAGGTACATCAAGGAAAAAGGACGGCGAATGGTACGGTTATGACACTGAACAGCTACGAAAAGCTATCCGGCGGGCGCTTTCTCTCGCCCGACACGGTTATTCATACGGACAATGAGGTTCTCAGAAGCTTCATCCGGGCGTATTACGGACATCGGGAGAACATCTACGGAGCTGTCCGCTTCACGGAGGGCATGGACGGAGTGCGGGAGAGGATCGAGGAGGCGTTCGGAGACGTATACCGGCCGAATCCCGAAGGATATGCCATCCTGCTGGAGGACGACATCACGGTGTATGCCGAAACGCCCGCGGGCTTCGTCTTCGCCGCCGCCGACCTGCGGCGCATGAGCGACCGCGATTTTGTGCCGCAGGGCATCGTCTACAACCGCCCCCTTGCCTCCATGCGCTACCTCAAGCTCTTCACGCCCGCCGAGTGGGAGATTGAGGATTTCAAGAAAATCGTCGATTACTGCTGCTACTGCCGCTGCAACGGCATCATGATCGAAATCAGCGGCGGCATGGAGTATAAGCGTCACCCGGAGATCAATGAGAAATGGGTGGAGTACTGCACCTTCATGACGGAGTTTTCCGGAAAGACCGAGACGATCGAGCACGGCTTTGACTGGAACAAGAACTCCATCCACGTCGAGAACGCGGGCGGAAAGTTCCTGAGGCAGGAGACGCTGCGCGAGCTCGTCCGCTACTGCGCCGACCGCGGCATCGAGCTCATCCCCGAGGTGCCGAGCCTGAGCCACTGCGACTTTCTGATTCTGCCCTATCCGGAGATTGCCGAGCGCAGGGAGGATCCGTATCCCGACACCTACTGCCCCTCCAACCCCAAAACCTATGAGCTGCTCTTCGACGTGCTGGAGGAGGTCATCGACGTATTCCACCCCCGGCACATCAACATCGGACACGACGAGTATTACTCCATCGGCCTGTGCGAGAAGTGCCGGACGCGCAAGCCCTCGGACATCTTCGCCGAGGATGTCATCAAAATCCACGACTTTCTGGCCGCGCACGGCGTGCGCACGATGTTCTGGGCCGACAAGATCCTCTGCATGATCAATGAGGAGGGAAACGGCTGGGGCGGCGCGGCCTGCCGGGTGATGCGGAACGGACGCGTGACGGAAATCATCCCCGAAACCTATCAGGCCATCGACCGCATCCCCGGGGACGTCATCTGCATCAACTGGTCGGGCGAATTCGGCGAGCAGATCGATCTGACCTATGTCGACCACGGCTTCGACATGGTGTTCGGCAACTACAACCCGATCATCATGAAGGACTTGAAGCGGCGCATCAGCCGCGCCATCGGCGGAGGCCCCTCCAACTGGAGCGCGTCCAATCTGGTCTATATGCAGTACAACCGGGTGCTTTTCGACCTGTATTACGCCTCCCTCGTCTTCTGGAACGACAGCTGCACCGATGAAAGCTACCCCGAAATGCTGGAGTGCAGCCTTCAGGACATGTACCGCTATTCGTCTGCGGAAAAGTACGCCGTGCCCCATATCGAGTTTGAGCATACCGCGACCTATTTCCGTCAGTTCGACTTCCGTCACGACGGCACGACCATCGACTACGAGCGCGACACCATGGGACGCTATGTCGTCACCTGCGAGGATGGAACGGTCTGGGAGGTGCCGCTGTGGTACAACCAGAATATCTCGAACAAGGACCGCAAGTGGTACCGCGTCTTCGCTCAGCCCCTCTTCGACGTGGACTTTATCTCCTACGGCACGAACTACTCGCATCAGAACCGCTTCTACGACGTGGACAGGCTCCTGATGGCGGCGGGCTACAGCACGCTGCCCGTGCGCGCCGGTGAGGACACCTATTACCGCTATGTGGTGGAAAATCCGTATCCGGATAAAAAAATCGCCTCCGTCGAGTTCGTACCCGCTCCGGGAAAGGAGGGCACGGTGCTCGTGCGCTCCGTCAGCTTCTAAAAAAAACCCCGGGGGGAGCCTGCCGGAAAGGCGTTTGCCCCCGGATATCCCCCTGCCGCAATTGGTCTTTTGCCCGGACTGATTTTTGCGGCAGGGGTTTTTTTACAATCCGCGGGGCGAATACCGCTTGATTTCCAGGCAAAATTCGTGTATGATACGATGTATGAGTTATTCGTGATGGGGGTTTTGAGACATGAAGCTTTTCTCCGACGGCAGATTCTATAAGGGCAATCTGCACACGCATACCACGCTTTCCGACGGACGGCTGACGCCCGAGGAGGCCATTGAGATGTACCGGGGCGCGGGGTATGATTTCATCTCGATCACCGACCACAGAAAGCGGTATCCGAACCGCGAACTGGACGGCTTCATCGTGCTGTCCGGCGGCGAGTACCATCATCAGCCCGGCGTGACGGCCTATCACATCCTGGGGCTCGGCATGAGCGAGGACATCTTCAGCGACGACAACGATTCCCCGCAGGACATCATCGACAAGATCCGTGCGGCAGACGGCATGGCCGTGCTGGCGCATCCCGCATGGTCGCTCATGAGCGCGACGGACGGCCTGGCTCTGCACGGCTATGAGGCGGTGGAGGTCTACAACGGCATCTCGGACGGGTACTCCAACCGCGGGTACTCCGATCTCTTCATCGATGTCTGCGCCGCGCACGGCCGCCTTACGGGACTCGTTGCCGACGACGACGCGCATTTCTACGAGGGCTATGACAATCTGCGCGGCTTTATCTGCGTTCAGGCGGAGGAATTCACGCCGGAGGCTTTGATGGACGCCATCCGGCATGAGCGCTACTACGCCTCAACCGGCCCCGCGCTCCGTCAGATCGAGGTGGAGGACGGTGTGCTCCGCGTCGAGTGCGATCCCGTGCAGGAGATCTATTTCATGACGAATGTCTGGTACACGGGCAACCGCACCGTCCGTGCCCCGGAGGGCGGCATGCTGAGCACGGCTGAGTACAAAATCAACTCGCGCGACCGCTGGGTAAGAGTGGAGGGACGCGACGCAGCCGGAAAGCGCTTCTGGTCAAACTATATCCGTCTGAAGTGACGTCCCCTCTTCCAGCGCAGGCTGCTGCAGAGGAGCTGCGCGGGAGGCAAAAATCCGCCGGAAATCGCCCCGAAATTCGCAAAAATTTTCCTTGCAATCGGGGGAAAAGTGTGGTACAATACTCCAGTATGTAATCGGACAGTCCTCTGCCCCGCAGGGAACATGCGTAGAGGCAAGAATGCCCGTCAATTCAGGAGGAAATTATGGACCTGTTAAAAGCGGTTGTCGCACCGCAGATGAAAGAAATCCCGGCCATGGGCATCGGCGATACCATTCGTGTTCATGCGAAGATCAAGGAAGGCACCCGTGAGCGCATCCAGACCTTCGAGGGCACTCTGATTGCCCGCAAGCATGGCGGCATCTCCGAGACCATTACGGTCCGCCGCGTCTCCTACGGCGTCGGTGTCGAGAAAGTGTTCCCGCTCCATTCCCCGAACATCGCGAAGATCGAAGTCGTGAAGCGCGGTAAGGTTCGTCGTGCGAAGCTGTATTATCTGCGCGGCAGAGTCGGTAAGGCTGCCCGCGTCAAGCAGGATATCTGATCATATCCGAACGGAGCCGTTGAAAAAGGGGGGACGCGTACGTCTCCCCTTTTTTAAGACAATACCGGAGCTTAGTGTGACAGAAAGGACGGTGCCATCCCGATATGAATGAGGAACCCATGCTGCAGCCCGAGGCGGAGGAAACGGCGCATGACCCTGCACGCGCGCTGTTTGAATGGGCGGAATCCCTGGTGCCGGCACTGGTTTTTGTCGTACTGCTCTTCGTCTTTGCCGTGCGCCTCATCGGCGTCGTCGGGGAGAGCATGATGCCGACGCTGCAGAACGGCAATTACCTGATCGTATCGAAGCTCTTCTATGACCCCGAGCCCGGCGATATCGTCGTCATGACGAAGGAGGGCTTCCTCATCAACGACGAGGGACGCGAGGAGAGCTTTGTCAAGCGCATCATCGCGGTCGAGGGACAGACCGTGGACATCGATTTTGAGTCCGGCGTTGTCTATGTGGACGGGGAAGCGCTGGATGATTCCTATACGCTGACGCCGACGACGCGCCGCGGCGACATGCATTTTCCCCAGACCGTGCCGGAGGGCTGCATCTTCGTGCTGGGCGACAACCGCAACGGCTCGACGGACAGCCGCTATACGGAGGTCGGCATGGTGGACGAACGCTATATAGTCGGACGGGTGCTGCTGCGCATCCTGCCCGTCTCGGAATTCGGAGCGGTTTCATGACGAACGACACTCTTCGCGTCCAGTGGTATCCCGGACATATGACCAAGACCCGCCGCGCACTTGAGAAGATCATTCCCATGTGCGATGCGGTCTGCGAGATTCTGGATGCACGCATCCCGCGGGCATCCCATAACCCCGACTTCGACCGGCTTGCGCCGGGGCTCCCGAGGCTCTGCGTGCTCAACCGCGTCGATCAGGCCGACCCCGCCGTGACTGCCCGGTGGAGGCAGGAATTCCGCGGACGCGGCACGCCGGCGCTGGAGACGGACTGCAAAAACGGAGCGGGCATCCGCGAATTCGCGCCCGCCGTCCGCAGCCTGCTGGCGGAGCGGCTGCAGCGCAACGAGCAGAAGGGGCAGGCCGGACGTGCCGTGCGCCTGCTCGTCGTCGGCATTCCGAACGTCGGCAAAAGCTCCCTTGTCAACCGTCTTACGGGACGCAGAGCCGCCCGCGCGGAGGATCGCCCCGGCGTGACGCGCGTGGGACAGTGGTACAATCTGGAGGGCGGCATCGAGCTGTACGACACGCCCGGCATGCTCTGGCCGAAGATCGAGGATCCGACGGCGGGACTGCATCTGGCCTTCACGGGTGCGGTGCGCGATGACATTCTGGATCTCGAGGAGCTGGGGAGCCGGCTGCTGCTGACGCTGGCCGATACCGCGCCGCAGACGATTGCCCAGAGGTATAAGCTTTCGGCGGAGGACTTCCCCGGACGGGAGCTTGCGGACGGATATGCGATGCTGGAATCGGCGGCGCGCAGGAGGGGCTTTCTCGTATCGGGCGGAGATCCCGATACGGAGCGCATGGCGCGCATCCTGCTGGACGAGTTCCGCGGAGGAAAGCTCGGACGCGTGACGCTGGAGATGCCGGAGGGAGAGCCCCATGCTTGAGAAACCGTGGGAGTTTGAAGAGGAGGCCGCCGCGCGCGGCTTTACGGTCGTCTGCGGCGTGGACGAGGCCGGACGGGGACCTCTGGCGGGGGATGTGTTCGCGGGTGCGTGCATACTGCCCCGGGACTTCGACCTGACGGGACTCGATGACTCCAAAAAGCTGTCGGAAAAGAAGCGGGACGCGCTCTACGAGCGCATCCGTGCCGGCGCGGTCTGCGCCACGGGACGCGCAAGCGCCGGGGAGATCGACCGGCTCAACATCCTGAACGCCGCCATGCTCGCCATGCACCGCGCCATCGATGCGCTGGAGGTGCGTCCGCAGTTTGCGCTGGTGGACGGGGATCGTCTGCGCGGCTTCGATATTCCGGCACGGTGCATCGTAAAGGGCGACGGACGAAGCGCCTCCATCGCGGCGGCCTCCATCCTTGCGAAGGTGGAGCGCGACCGCTATATGATCGAGATGGCGAAGCTGTACCCCGGGTACGGCTTTGAGAAGCACAAGGGATACCCCACACGGGCGCACTACGAGGCGATTGCGGCTCACGGCCCCTGCGAGATCCACAGAACGAGCTTTCTCCGGACGCTTGACCGCCACACGGGCGAGGCACAGACATCCGCCGGACGGGGACGCTACGGCGAGGACGCGGCGGTGCGCTATCTGGAGGGACTCGGATGGACGGTGCTGGAGCGGAACTTCCGCACGCGCACGGGCGAGATCGACATCGTGGCGCGCGACGGGGAGACCGTTGTGTTCGTCGAGGTCAAGGAGCGCCGCGACGCGCATGTCCACAGCGGCATGGATGCCGTAACTCCGGGCAAAATCCGCAGGCTCCGCGAGGCGGCGGATACCTGGTTTTCCGAGCGCCATGTGCAGGCTCCCGGACGCTTTGACGTGCTGGAGGTCTACGCGGGGGAGCCCAAGGACTCGCCCTTCGGACTGACCTGGCCGAAGCCCGAAATCCGGCATACGCGTCAGGCATTCTGACATGCCCCGGAGGGAATAAGACCGCAGCCGGAATTGCCTCCCCACGGGACGCAAACCATATTCCATGAGGAAGGGAAGAGGACAAACATGAGGAAGCCCGCCTATTTTGACTGCCATTGCGATACGCTGCTTGAGCTTTCGAAGGGCAGGGGAACGCTGCGCAGCGGTCCCTGCCATGTGACGCTGGAGGCGGCGCGGGAGTACGAGCACTATGTACAGTTCTTCGCCGTCTATTCGAATATGGGCGAGCACATGAGCTTTGCTTCGGAGGAGGAATTCCAGAAAGCCGTACGCGATGGAAAAATTCAGCCGACGCCCGAGCTCTATGAGCATTATGAGAAGCTGATCCGCATATTCTATGAGCAGATGGAGCAGTGCCCGGACATCGCGGTCCCCTGCCGCAGCGTGGCGGATATCGACGCGGCGCGCGAGGCGGGCAAGATCGCGGCGGTTCTGACGCTGGAGGGCGCCGAGCAGTTGGGCGCGACCGGCGTCGAGGACGCGTATGCGCGGGGCGTGCGCGCCTGCACGCTGACGTGGAACTACCCCAACATCATCGGAGGCTCGAACGTGTCCGGCGGGGGACTGACGGACTACGGGCATGAATTCCTGCGCCGCTGCGAGAACGTCGGCATGCTGGTCGATGTCTCCCACTCCTCGGAGGAGCTGTTCTACGACGTGGCGAAGGCCGCGCGCGTACCCTTCATCGCGACGCACTCCAACGCGCGGAGCGTCGGACATCACAGACGCAACCTCACGGACGAGCAGTTCCGTGCGCTGGCGCGCGCAGGCGGTGTCGCGGGCTTCAACCTGTATGCGAATTTCATCCGCGATGACGGAGTCTGCACCGTGGAGGACTGCGCCGACCACATCGAGCACTTCCTCTCGCTGGGCGGTGCGAAGCATATCGCCATGGGCGGAGATCTGGACGGCTGCTCAAAGCTGCCGGAGGGCATTTCGGGCGTGGGCGACGTGTACAGGATCGCCGACTGCCTGGCCGCCCGCGGCGTCCCCGTGTCCGTCATTGAGGATATCTTCTATAATAACATCCGTCGAGTTTGCAAAGAGGTATGGAAATGAATTATGTATCTACCCGATGCGCCGAAATGAAGGTTTTGTCCGCCCGTGCCATCGCGGACGGCATCGCGCCGGACGGCGGTCTGTATACGCCCGAAGCGCTGCCGCGGTTTTCCGAGGACTTCCTGCGTTCCCTGCTGCCCCTGGACTATGCCCGGCGTGCGGCAAAGCTGCTCCATGTCTTCCTGACCGACTTCACCGAGGAGGAGCTTCTGCGCTACGCGCGTGCCGCCTATGCGCCGGATCGCTTTGCCTATCCTGAAGGGTATGCGCCGGAGACGAAGCTCGACGGCGTGGCGCTGCATACGCTGGAGCATGAGCTGCATGTGCTGGAGCTGTACTGGGGACCCACGGCGGCGTTCAAGGACATGGCGCTGCAGATCCTGCCGCATCTGCTGACGGCCTCCCTGCGCAAGCTCGGAGAGACGCGCACGGCCTGCATCCTGGTCGCGACCTCCGGCGATACCGGCAAGGCCGCGCTTGAGGGCTTCCGCGATGTGCCGGGCACGAAGATCGCCGTCTTCTACCCCGAGCAGGGCGTCTCCGACGTCCAGAAGCTGCAGATGGTCACGCAGGAGGGTGCGAATGTCGGCGTCAGCGCCGTACACGGCAACTTCGACGATGCGCAGACCGGCGTCAAGCGCGTATTCGCCGACTCCGCCGTCCGCGAGGTCATGAACGCGCACGGCTGCTTCTTCTCCTCCGCAAACTCCATCAACTTCGGACGGCTGGCGCCGCAGATCGTCTATTACGTCTCCGCGTATCTCGATCTGTGCGTACGGGGAGAGATTTCCTTCGGCGAAAAGATCAATATCTGTGTGCCGACGGGCAATTTCGGCAATATTCTGGCGGCGTATATCGCGAAATGCTGCGGGCTGCCGGTTGGCAGGCTCATCTGCGCCTCCAACGCCAACGATGTTCTGACGGAGTTCCTGACGACGGGCAGGTATGACCGCCGCCGTCCCTTCCACAAGACGCTTTCGCCGTCGATGGACATTCTGATCTCCTCCAACGTCGAGCGTCTGCTCTATTACATCTCGGGCGGCGATACGGAGCTTGTAGCCGCACGTCAGAAGAGCCTTTCCGGGGAGGGTCACTACAGCGTGAACCCCGCAGAGCTTGCGGACTTCGCGGCATACTGCTGCGACGATGCCGTGACGAAGAGCGTGATCCGCGAGGCCTTCCTCGAGAGGCACTATCTCATGGATCCGCATACCGCCGTCGGCATGCATGCGTGGAAGCGCTACGTTCAGGATACGGGCGACCGGACGCCCTGCGTGCTGGCCTCCACGGCCTCGGCCTTCAAGTTCTGCTCCGGCGTGCTGGACGCCCTGACGGGGAAGCCCGCGGCGAATGACTTCGAGGCGCTGGATGCGCTGGCGGAGGTCACGGGCATGCCCGCGCCGAAGCCGCTTTCCTCCCTTGCCGGAAAGAAGCCGCGCTTTGCGGATGTCTGCGGCAGGGAAGACATCGGGGCTCAGGCTCTGCACCTGCTGGGCATCCGATAAGAGGAAAGAGAGGGAAGCTATGGCGCTGTATACTCTGGCGGATCTCCATCTGTCCACGCGCGTCAATAAGCCCATGGATGTCTTCGGCGGCGCGTGGAGGGGCTATATGGACAAGCTTCGCCGGGGGCTCGGAGTCCTGCGCGAGGGGGACACGCTGGTGATGCCGGGGGATCTGTCCTGGGGCATTTCCCTGGAGGAGGCGCTGGACGACTTCCGCTTTCTGCAGTCCTATCCGGGACGCAAGATTTTAGTCAAGGGCAATCACGATCTGTGGTGGGATACACGCTCGAAAATGGAGCGCTTTTTCGCCGCAAACGGCATAGAGGGCATTGACTTTCTGCACAATAACTGTTTTTTCTACGAAGCTCCGGACGGCGTGCGCGCCCTGTGCGGCACGCGCGGATGGTTCTATGAGGAGGATCACGGCACCGCGCACGACGACAAGATGCGCGCAAGAGAGGTGTGCCGGCTCCGCGCCTCCCTGAAGGCCGCGAAGGACGCGGGTGCGGAGCGCATCTACTGCTTCGTGCACTATCCGCCGCTCTACGGTTCGTATGTCTGCGAGGGCATCACGGCGGCCATGGAGGAGTACGGAGTCGAGCGCTGCTACTACGGACATCTGCACGGAGAAAGTTGCAAATCTGCATTCTGCGGTGTTAAAAATGGCGTAAACTACCGGCTTGTGTCGGCTGATTCTGTGGGATTTCAACCAATTTTGATTGAGCCGTAAAAAAGTATGGCATAATGTCGGAAAGTGTTGTATAATAGCGTAGTACTGAAAAATTACGATAGAAACCTAAAGGGGAAGAGTACCATGGAAATCAAACGCAACGAAAAGACCGCCGTCAATACGGTGGAGCTCGAAATCGCCGTTCTGGGCGATGAGTTCGAAAAGGCGATCCAGCAGGCCTATCATAAGGATGTATCCCGCATCAATGTTCCGGGCTTCCGCCGCGGCAAGGCGCCCCGCAAGATCATTGAGCAGCTCTACGGCAAGGCCGTTTTCTATGAGGATGCCGTCAATTCCGCAACGCCCGCGGCGTACGAGGCCGCTGTGAAGGAAGCGGGTCTTGAGCCCGTTGCACAGCCCGGACTGGAGATCGTCTCCATCGACGAGAACGGCTTCGTCTTCAAGGCGACCGTGACGACCAAGCCCGTGGCGACTGTCGGCGACTATAAGAGCATCCGTGCCGAGCGCCCCGTTCAGGAGGTCACCGACGAGGATGTCGATAAGGCCGTTGAGCGTCTGGCTCAGCGCAATGCGCGCATCGAGACCGTCGAGCGTCCCGCGGAGCTGGGCGACATCGCGGTTCTGGATTACGAAGGCATTCTCGACGGCACGCCCTTTGACGGCGGCACCGCCGAGGATCAGGAGCTGAAGCTGGGCTCCGGTTCCTTCATCCCGGGCTTCGAGGATCAGATTGTCGGTCACTCCGCCGGCGAGCAGTTCGACATCAACGTCACCTTCCCCGAGGATTATCACGCCGAGGAGCTCAAGGGCAAGGCGGTCGTCTTCAAGATCCGTCTGCATGAGGTGAAGAAGTCCACGCTGCCCGCGATGGACGACGAGTTCGCCAAGGACGTGTCCGAGTTTGATACGCTGGAGGCGCTGCGCGCCGATGAGCGCGGAAAGCTCGAGCGTGCCCGCGAGCAGGGAGCCGATCAGGCCTTCGAATCCGAGATCATGGAGAAGCTCTCCGAGATCACCGAGGTCGAGATTCCGGACGCCATGGTCGAGTCCAGAATCGACAGCGTCGTCGAGGACTTCGCCTACCGTTTCCAGATGCAGGGCATCTCGATGGATCAGTACTTCAAGATGACCGGCTCCAACATGGAGGACTTCCGTGCGAGCTTCCACGACCGTGCCCTGATGCAGGTCAAGATCGGTCTGGCGCTTGAGGCCATTGCGAAGACGGAGAACATCACCGTGTCCGATGAGGACATCGAGGCCGAGTATGTAAAGCTCGCCGGCGAGAACGGCAAGATCGAGCAGATCAAGGCCTACATCTCCTCCGAGGATCTGGCGCACGACATGATTTCCGAGCGCGCTATGAATCTCCTGAAGGAGATCGCCGCGGGTGAGCCGATCGAAGCGCCCGCCGAGAACGGCGAAAACGCATAACCGATAAAAGAAATTCCGAAGGCGGGCCGTGAAGCTTCTTTTTCAAGAAAGGGGAATTTGCGGCCCCCTTTTCTCTAAAAGGGCAGAGCCTTTTTCTCCCCCTCCGAAGTAAAAAAGGGGGAGAATACAGGATTTGCCCGTACTCTAAGGAGGGTATTGCCATGAGCCTTGTCCCGATGGTCGTCGAACAGACCAGCCGCGGAGAGCGTTCCTATGATATTTTTTCCCGTCTTCTCAACGACCGCATCGTCATGCTGTCCGAGGAGGTCAACGACACGACGGCGTCCCTGATCGTCGCCCAGCTTCTGTATCTGGAGGCACAGGATCCCGACCGCGACATTCATTTTTACATCAACAGCCCCGGCGGCTCCGTGACGGCGGGCATGGCCATCTACGATACCATGCAGTACATCAAGCCCGACGTTTCGACCATCTGCATCGGCATGGCGGCGTCCATGGGCGCTTTCCTGCTGGCGGCGGGCGCGAAGGGCAAGCGTTTTGCGCTGCCGAATTCCGAGATTATGATTCATCAGCCTCTGGGCGGCATGCAGGGACAGACGACGGATATGGCGATCCACGTCGACCGCATGGTCAAGATCAAGGAGAACCTGACGAAAATCCTGGCGGAGCGCACCGGGAAGCCGTATGAGCAGGTCGCGCAGGATACCGAGCGCGATCACTTCCTCTCCGCAGCCGAGGCGGCGGAGTACGGACTCATTGACCGTGTCATCGAAAAGCGCTAAATATTGCTTTTTTGAGGTAATCCATGGCTAAAAACGATGAAAAGCAGGTTCGCTGCTCATTCTGCGGCAAGAGACAGGATCAGGTCAGACGCCTGATCGCCGGCCCCGGCGTCTTCATCTGCGACGAATGCGTTGAGCTCTGCCTGCACTATCTCGATGATGACCGCGCCGTGCCGCGCGACGAGCCGTACGGAGAGGCGCACGGAAGCCGGGAGGCGAAGGACGCAAGGCCACAGCTCATCCGTCCCCGTGAAATCAAGGCGATGCTCGATGAGTACGTCATCGGGCAGGACCGCGCGAAGATCGCGCTTGCGGTCAGCGTATACAATCACTATAAGCGCGTCTTCTACTCCCATGATACCGACGACGGCGTGGAGATTCAGAAGAGCAACGTGCTGCTCCTGGGTCCCACCGGATGCGGCAAGACTTTCCTGGCGCAGACGCTGGCGCGGATTCTGAACGTGCCGTTTGCCATTGCCGATGCGACGACGCTGACGGAGGCCGGATACGTGGGCGACGACGTCGAAAACATCCTGCTGCGTCTGATTCAGGCGGCGGATTTCGACATTGAGCGTGCCCAGCACGGCATCATCTACGTCGACGAGATCGACAAGATCGCCCGCAAGAGCGAAAGCACCTCCATCACGCGCGATGTCTCCGGCGAAGGCGTGCAGCAGGCGCTTCTGAAGATTCTGGAGGGCACGGTCGCCACCGTCCCGCCGACCGGAGGACGCAAGCATCCGCGTCAGGAGCTCCTTGAAATCGACACCTCGCAGATCCTCTTCATCTGCGGAGGCGCGTTTGACGGACTGGACAAGATCATCGAAAAGCGCACCGAAAAGGGCGGGCTGGGCTTCGGCGCCCAGGTCATGAGCCGGAAGGATAAGAATATGGGCGAGCTGCTGCAGCAGATCGAGCCCCGCGACCTTCTGAAATTCGGACTGATTCCGGAGCTTGTCGGCCGTCTGCCCATCATCACGACGCTGGATCCGCTGGACCGCGATATGCTGGTGCGCGTGCTGACCGAGCCGAAGAATGCCTTCGTCCGTCAGTATAAAAAGCTTATGGCGATGGACGGCATCGAGCTGGAGTTCGAGCCGGAGGCTGTGGCCTATATCGCCGACCGCGCCGTGGAGCGCAGCACCGGAGCGCGCGGACTCCGTGCGATCATCGAGGAGGTCATGGGCGACATCATGTATGAGGCGCCCTCCGACCCGACCATCACGAAGATCGTCATCACGCCCGAGTGCGCACGCGGTGAGGAGCCTCCGATCATGGAGCGCGATCCGAGCCGCGCGGAGGCGGCTCCTGCCGTGCAGTAAAGCTCAAATCCCGGCGAAAAAAAGGGGGGAGAGCGCCCCCGGGGCTTTTTCCCCCTCTTTTTTTCTGAAGGCGCCCCCCGAAAAAATAGTCTTTCTTCCGGTTTTTTGAGGTGAAAGGATACATATATGGAACCCCAAAATCCTGATATTCTCAATATGCCCCTGCTTCCGCTGCGGGGGCTTGTGCTGTTTCCGAAAATGATTCTCAGCTTCGACGTCGGCCGTCCGCGCTCCGTCAGAGCCGTGGAGTATGCCGTGCGCAACAATTCGCCCCTGTTCCTGACGGCACAGAAGGACATACGCGATGCCGATCCCTCGATGGACAGGGTCTACGACTGCGGCACGATTGCCCGTGTGCGGCAGACCGTCCGCATGGGCGGCTCCATGCGCGTCCTGGTGGAGGGCGACAGCCGCGCGAAGATCACGCGCGTGTGGCAGGAAGAGCCCTATGTGCGCGTGGAGGTCGAAAAGCTCATCATACCGCCGCAGGAGCCGCAGTCCGTGAAGACCGAGGCTTTAGTTCGCCGCGCCCGCGAGCTCTTTGAGGAGTACGTCACCGACAATCAGAACCTTGCGCCGGAAACCGTCATCAACGCGCTGGGCGAGGACGAAATGGGGTATCTTGCGGACTACATGACGCAGAACTGCGGCGCGGACTGCACCGTGCGGCAGAAAATCCTGGAAATCGAGGATCCCGCGCGCAGGCTGGAGCGCGTCTGCATGCTGCTCGAGCGGGAGATCGGCGTGCTGGAGATCAACCGGCGCATCGAGGAACGCGCCCGGGATCAGATGGAGAAGAACCAGCACGAGTACATGCTTCGGGAGCAGATGAAGGCCATCCGCGAGGAGCTGGGCGAGGACGGCGAGGCCAATGAGGCCGCGTCCTACCGCGCGAAGATCGAGCGGCTCAAGCTTCCCGAGGAGGCGGAAAAGAAGCTCCTGACCGAGGCGGACAGGCTTTCGAAGGTGCAGGCCATGTCTCCGGAGTCCGGCGTCATCCGCACCTATCTCGATACGGTGCTGGAGCTGCCGTGGAATAAGATGACGCGCGAGCGGCTGGATGTGAAGGCCGCGCGGAAGGTTCTGGATGCCGACCACTACGGACTGACGAAGGTCAAGGAGCGCATTCTGGAGTACGTCGCGGTGCGTCAGCTTTCGCCGGAGCTGAAGGGGCAGATTCTCTGCCTGGTCGGCCCTCCCGGCGTGGGCAAGACATCCATCGGCAGAAGCATCGCCCGTGCCTTGAACCGCAAGTATGCGCGGCTGTCCCTGGGCGGCGTGCGCGATGAGGCCGACATCCGCGGACACCGCAGGACCTACATCGGAGCCATGCCCGGACGCATCATCAATGCACTGCGGCAGGCCGGCGCGAAAAATGCGGTGCTGCTTCTGGACGAGGTCGACAAGATGGGTCAGGATGTCCGGGGCGATCCGGCCTCGGCTCTTCTGGAGGTGCTGGACTCCGAGCAGAATTCCGCCTTCCGCGACCACTATATCGAGCTGCCCTTCGATCTGTCGGAGGTACTCTTCATCGTGACGGCGAATACCACGTCCACCATTCCGCGTCCTCTGCTGGATCGAATGGAGGTCATTGAGCTGCCCTCGTATACGGATGAGGAAAAGGTGGAGATTGCGAAGCAGCATCTTCTGCCCAAGCAGCTGAAAAAGCACGGGCTGCGCCGCACGCAGCTGCGCGTCACCGACGAGGTGCTGCGCGCCGTCATCGACGGCTATACGCGGGAATCCGGCGTACGAACGCTGGAGCGGGAGCTCGGGAAGCTCTGCCGCCGCGCGGCGAAGGCGCTGGCGGAGGAGGAGGGACGCAGAAACGTCATCCCGACTGCGGAGGATCTTGCGGTCTGGCTCGATGCGCGCAGATTTTACCCCTCGCCCGTCGGCGGGGAGGAGACCGGCGTCGTCAACGGCCTCGCCTGGACGGAGGTCGGCGGCGAGATCCTGCAGGTCGAGGTCGCGGTCATCGAGGGTCAGGGGACGATTGAGCTCACGGGAAACCTGGGCGACGTGATGAAGGAATCCGCCCATGCGGCGCGTACCTACATCCGCAGCCGGGCGCGGGAGCTGGGCATCGATCCGCTCTTCTACAAGAACCGCGACATCCACATCCATTTCCCCGAGGCGGCAATCCCCAAGGACGGCCCCTCCGCCGGCATCAGCGTCTGCACCGCGATGATCAGCGCGCTGACGGGTATTCCCGTCCGTGCGAAGATTGCCATGACGGGCGAGGTGACGCTGCGCGGACGCGTGCTGCCCATCGGAGGGCTGCGCGAGAAGACCATGGCCGCTCTGCGCGGAGGCATGACGACCGTCATCATTCCGGGTGCGAACGTGCCGGATCTGGAGGAAATCGATCCCGCCGTGCGCCGTGCGCTGCACTTTGTCGCTGCGGACTCCATGGATACGGTGCTGGAGGCAGCGCTGACGAGGCTTCCGCAGCCGCAGGACGCAGAACCGGACCGGGTCAGGCAGGATACGCATGCCGCACCCGGACAGACGGAGCAGCCGGTGGTTCCGCTGCCCAAGACCGCGGCACTGCCGCAGTAAGAGGTTTGGTCTATGCTGAATTTTGAAGCTGTGACGTTTGTACGGTCTGCGGCGGCGCCCGAGGGCTTTCTCCGCGGCGGACTGCCCGAGGTCGCATTCGCGGGACGCTCCAACGTGGGCAAAAGCTCCGTGATCAACTGCCTTGCGCGCAACGGCGGGCTCTCTCGCGTAAGCGCGACACCGGGCAAAACCATCCACGTCAATTACTTTTCCATTCCGGAGAACCGGCGCACGGCGGCGTATCTGGTCGATCTGCCGGGCTACGGCTTTGCCCGCATCTCCGGTGCGGAGAAGCAGCGCTGGGCTGAACTGATGGAGGCGTACTTTGACGCGAATCCCGCGCTGAGGCTCGTGGTGCAGATCATCGATGCGCGGCATGAGCCGACGCAGGACGATCTCGACATGCTGGAGTTCGCCCGCGGGCACTACCCCGTACTGATCCTCGCAAACAAGGCCGACAAGCTGCGTCCGTCGGAGCGGAGCGCGGCCGTGAGCAGGCTCCGCGATGCCCTGGGCACGGGGGAGTTTCTGACCTTCTCCGCGAAAACCGGGGAGGGACGCGACTCCCTGCGCTGCGCACTGCAAAGCGCGGCTTCCGGAAGGGAATGAACCGGCGGATAAGACGCCGGCAATAATATAAGGAGGAACATACCAATGGCTGACAAGGATAAGGTACTCTTTGACAAAACGGAGGTGTCGGTGTACACCGTCATCTCGGGACACCAGACCATTCTCAACCTGCCCTATGACAAGATCACAAGCATCCAGTTCGACCACGACACGCTGCGCACCATGCTCGTGCTGAAGAAGGCTACCGACCGCATCGTCATCAATGTGCGCGGCATGGAGGATCCCGTTGTCCTGTACAGCGTCAAGGAGGGCGAGAAGTTTTCAAAGTACGTCGATGGTCTGCGGAAATTCGCCAAGGACAACCGCATCACCGTCCACGACTATCTGGCGCATCCCGAACAGAGATAACATCACGCGGCAAGGATTTAAGGAAAAAGGAGAGTACAAAGGCCTATGTACGGTACGGACAGTCTCGCAATCAATGCATCCGGTCATCTGACCATCGGCGGAGCGGACGTTCCCGCGCTTGCGCGGAAATACGGAACACCGCTGTATATCATGGATGAGGGCGGCATACGGAACGCCTGCCGAAAGTGGCATGCTGCGGGGAAGAAGCACTATGCGGGCGCATTCCGTCCGGCGTACGCGGGCAAGGCCTTTTGTATCGGCGCGATGTACCGGCTCATCGCCGAGGAGGGCTTTTATGCGGATGTCGTATCCGGCGGGGAGCTCTATACCGCCCATAAGGCGGGCTTCGACATGAGCCGCATCCTGTACCACGGCAACAACAAGACGAGAGCAGAGCTTGCGGAGGGGCTGGACTACGGCATCGGACGCTTCGTTGCGGATAATGCAGAGGAGCTTATGACGCTGGAGGAGCTGTGCCGGGAGAGAAACACGTATGCGGATGTCCTGCTGCGCGTGACGCCCGGCGTGGAGGCGCATACCCATGCCTATATCCGCACGGGACAGATCGACTCGAAATTCGGACTTGCCATCGAAACCGGAGCGGCAGACGAGGGCGTGCGCACGGCGCAGAGCTGCCCGCATATCCGTCTGCGCGGACTGCACTGCCACATCGGCTCGCAGATCTTCGAGCTGGAGGCCTTTACGGAGGCTGTGAACGTGATGGTGCGCTATATGGCGCATATCCGCGATGACCTCGGTGCGGCTCCGGAGGAGCTGAACCTGGGCGGAGGCTTCGGCGTGCGCTACACGGCCGAGGACGCGCCGCGCAGCTTCGACGAGAGCATGGAGGTGCTGGGTGCGGCGCTCGAGCGCGCCTGCGCGGAGTATAAGCTGCCGCTTCCCGCGCTGTATATCGAGCCGGGACGCTCCATCGTCGCGCCCTACGGCATCACGGTGTACACCGTCGGCGGCGTGAAGACCATCCCGGGCTGCCGCACCTATGTCAGTGTGGACGGCGGCATGACGGACAACCCGCGCTACATCCTGTATCAGGCGCGCTATGAGTTCCTGGATCCCGAGCATGCGGGTGAGCCGCGCACGATGGAGGCGACGATTGCGGGACGAAACTGCGAATCGGGCGACCTGCTGGGCGAGAATGTCCCGATCCAGCCGGTTTGTGCGGGCAGCCTTCTCTGCACGCTGACCACGGGAGCCTACTGCTATTCCATGGCCTCGAATTACAACCGCGTGCCGCGTCCGGCGGTGGTCTTCGTCCGCGACGGAGCCGACCGCATGGTCGTGCGCCGCGAAACCTTTGAGGATCTGACCTGCTGCGACATCCTCTGATAAAAAAAGCAAGCTGCGCGCATAAAAAAGGCTCAGGACCCTGCGCGGGAATTCTCTTTTCCGTGTTTTTTTCGGAAAGGCGGACATTCCCGCGCATTTGCGCGCGCCGGGGAAAAGGGGTATTTGCCATGACCATACTGTTTGATCTGGACGGAACGCTGACCGATCCCGCAGTCGGGATCACGCGTGCCGTGGCGTATGCGCTGAGGCACTACGGGATAGAGGTGGAGGATCTGCGGACGCTGTATCCCTTTATCGGGCCTCCGCTCTCCGATTCCTTCGAGAAGTACTACGGCTTTACGCACGAGGGTGCGATGGAGGCCATTGAGGTGTACCGCGAGTACTTCCGCGACATCGGCATCTTCGAGAACACGGTCTACCCGGGCGTTCCCGAGATGCTGGAGCGTCTGCAGGGTCAGGAGCTGGCGGTTGCGTCGTCGAAGCCGGAGGTCTTTGTGCGCAGGATTCTCGAGCATTTCGGACTTTCCGGCTTCTTCCGCGAGGCTGTGGGGAGCGAGCTTGACGGACGGCGCGTCAAAAAGGACGAGGTCGTTGCGGAGGCGCTGCGCCGCATGCATGCGGATCCGGAAAGCACCGTGATGGTCGGAGACCGCGAGCATGACGTGCTGGGCGCCGCGCGCAGAGGCCTGCCCTGCGTCGGCGTGACCTACGGCTACGGCAGCCGCGAGGAGCTCACGCGCGCCGGAGCGGCCGCTCTGGCGGATACCCCGGAGGAGCTGGGGGACATACTGTGCCGCATGGCGGCTGCGGTTCCGGCAAAGCAGCCTTCCGCGCCCGGACAATAAGCGCACCGGAGCGGCGCTGACGGACACATGAGTGTCCGTGCGGGACGTACAGGTGTATTCCGACAAAATCCTTGACAAACGCAGAAAACGGGTCTATAATCTGGGGTAAAGGTTATGACGGGAAGAGTAGACCCGCGAAAAATCCGTCCAGAGAGAACAGCGCTTTTGGTGTGAGCTGTTGTGCGGATGCGTGAGGAATCGAAGACCATCCCCGAACTGCCGCGCGGAAAGGGAGGATCCCCTCTCGAGTATGCGTCGGACGACTGTCCCGCGTTAAGGGCGGACGAGTGGCGGCTCGCAGCATATGCCGCAATCAGAGTGGAACCGCGGGTTTACAGTTGACCCGCCTCTGAAATGATAATCAGAGGCGGGTCTTTTTGTATGCAAATTCCCGCCGGAAAGGACTTTGTTATGGATATCAAGCTCAAAGACGGTTCCGTCCTGGCCGTGGAGGACGGCGCGCGCGTCATCGACGCGGCGAATGCGATTTCCGCGGGACTGGCGCGTGCGGCGCTGGCGGCGCGTGTGAACGGCGAGGTGCGCGAGCTCAATTCGAAGCTCAGCGAGGGAGACACCCTGGAGATTCTCACGGGAGACGATCCCGACGGCATCCGCACGCTGCGGCACAGCGTATCCCATGTTATGGCGCAGGCGATCAAGCGCATCTGGCCGGAGGTCAAGCTCGCCATCGGTCCCGCCATCGACCGCGGCTTCTACTACGACATCGACCGCGACGGCGGCTTCTCCATGGAGGATCTGGCGAAGATCGAAGCGGAGATGAAGAAGATCGTCAAGGAGAATCTCCCCATCGAGCGCTTCGAGCTGCCGCGTGAGGAGGCCATCGCGCTGATGACCGAGAAGAACGAGCCGTATAAGGTGGAGCTGATTCAGGATCTGCCGGAGGACGCCGTCATCAGCTTCTATAAGCAGGGCGAGTTCACGGATCTCTGCGCGGGTCCGCATATTCCGAACACCGGACGCATCAAGGCGAATGCCTTCCGTCTGACCTCCTCCACCGGCGCGTACTGGCGCGGAGATTCCTCCCGCAAGATGCTCTCCCGCATCTACGGCACGGCCTTCATGAAGAAGGAGGAGCTGGATGCCTACCTGACCCGCATGGAGGAGGCCAAGAAGCGCGACCACAACAAGCTGGGACGCGAGCTGGAGTACTTCACCACCGTCGACGTCATCGGTCAGGGTCTGCCGATCCTGCTGCCGAAGGGCGCGCGTGTCGTGCAGCTTCTGCAGCGCTGGGTCGAGGACTACGAGCAGGCGCATGGCTATCTGCTGACGAAGACGCCGCTCATGGCCAAGCGCGAGCTCTATAAGATCTCCGGTCACTGGGATCACTATCTGGACGGCATGTTCGTCATCGGCGACCCCAAGGACGAGACGAAGGAATGCTTCGCGATGCGTCCGATGACCTGCCCCTTCCAGTACCAGGTCTTCCTGAATCGTGCGCGCTCCTACCGTGATCTCCCGATGCGTCTGGGCGAGACCTCCACGCTGTTCCGCAACGAGGATTCCGGCGAGATGCACGGTCTGATCCGTGTGCGTCAGTTCACGATCTCCGAGGGACATCTGATCCTGCGTCCCGAGCAGCTGGAGGACGAGTTCCGCGGCTGCCTGGAGCTGGTCAAGTACTTCCTGGGCACGGTTGGACTGCTGGAGGACTGCACCTTCCGCTTCTCGCAGTGGGATCCCGCGAATCCGAAGAACAAGTACGAGGGCACGCCCGAGCAGTGGGACGAGGCACAGGGACTCATGGCGAAGATTCTGGACGACCTGCATGTCGAGTACACCATCGGCATCGACGAAGCGGCGTTCTACGGACCGAAGCTGGACGTCCAGTATCACAACGTCTACGGCAAGGAGGATACGCTGGTCACCATCCAGATCGATCTGATGCTGGCCAAGCAGTTCGGCATGGAGTACGTGGACGAGGACGGCAAGAAGAAGACGCCGTACATCATCCACCGCACGTCTCTGGGCTGCTTCGAGCGCACGCTGGCCTACCTGATCGAGAAGTACGCCGGCGCACTGCCGATGTGGATGGCGCCCGAGCAGGTGCGCATCCTGACGATCACCGACCGCACGCAGGCCTACGCCGGGGAGCTGAAGGAGAAGCTGGATGCGATGGGCGTACGCTGCACGATCGATGCGCGCAACGAGAAGATCGGCTACAAGATCCGCGAGGCGCAGCTGGAGAAGCTGCCCTACATGCTGGTTCTGGGCGACAAGGAAGCGGAAAGCGGAGAGGTCGCGGTACGCGGCCGCTCGGGCGAGACGACGAACATGACCTTCGACGCCTTCGCCTCGAAGATTGCGATGGAAATCGCGACCAAGGCAAAGGTATAAGATACGCAGGCTTCCATCAAAAAGGAGTCCCGCATGCATTGCGGGACTCCTTTTTTACGCATTTCGAGAGACTGCCGTGAGTTCGGGAGAAAGTTTATGGCTCGGGTTTT
>CAVGLF010000006.1:0-21525 GCA_963630045.1 Butyricicoccaceae bacterium
TGTGCTTGTCGTTGATATCAACGCCCTGCTGACGGTAGACCTTCTGAACCTCCTGGATCAGGTAGTCGTAGACGGCCAGAACGCCGCGTACGCGCAGCACGTCATGCGGATTCAGCGCGCCCTCGGTCAGCTCCTGACCCTGCTGGATGGTCTCGCCCTCCGCGACCTTGAGCTGCTGGGAGGCCGGGATGGGGTAGGCGCGGGACTCGCCGGTCTCGGGGTTGCGGATGACGACATTGCGCATCGTGCCGCGGCGGATGTCCTCGAAGGACACGACGCCGCCGATCTCCGCAAGCGTCGCCACGCGCTTGGGCTTGCGTGCCTCGAACAGCTCCTCGACACGGGGAAGACCCTGCGTGATATCGCCTCCGGCGATGCCGCCCAGATGGAAGGTACGCATCGTCAGCTGGGTACCGGGTTCGCCGATGGACTGAGCCGCAATGATGCCGACGGCCTCGCCGATCGGGACGGGTCCGGAGGTTGCCAGGTTGACGCCGTAGCACTTCGAGCAGACGCCGTGACGGCAGTTGCAGGTGAGGATGGAGCGGATGCGGGCGCTGGTGATGCCCGCCGCCTCGATGCGGGCGACGTCATCGGCGGTCATGAGCTGGTCCTTGGACTGCAGCAGCTCGCCGGTGTTCGGATCGTAGAGATCGTCGACCAGATAGCGTCCCTGCAGACGGTCGGAGAAGGGCTCGATGACCTGATTGCCCTGCATGATGGCGCGGACCTCAATGCCCTCGGTCTCGCCGCAGTCCTCCTCGCGGATGATGACATCCTGGGAGACGTCGACCAGACGGCGGGTCAGATAACCGGAGTCCGCGGTACGAAGCGCGGTATCCGCCTGACCCTTTCGGGCGGAACGGGAGGAGATGAAGAACTCCAGCACGGACAGACCTTCGCGGAAGTTCGTCTTGATCGGGATTTCGATGGTACGTCCGACGGTATCGGCCACCAGTCCGCGCATACCGGCGAGCTGACGGATCTGAGCGATGGAGCCTCGGGCACCGGAATCCATCATCATGAAGATCGGGTTCTTGGCGTCCATGGTATCCTGCAGAGCGGCGGCGACCTTCTTGGTGGTCGAGTCCCACTCCTCGATGACAAGGCGGCGGCGCTCGTCGTTGGTGATGAAGCCGCGCTTGTGCTTGCGCTCGATGCCGGCGACGCGGGCCTCGGCCTCGGCGATCAGCTGAGCCTTCTCCTGCGGAACGACCATGTCGGACACGGCGATCGTCAGAGCGCCCTGCGTGGAGTACTTGAAGCCCATGGCCTTGACGCCGTCCAGAAGCTCGGTCGTGCGCACGAAGCCGTGCTTCTTGATGCAGGCTCCGATGATCTTGCCCAGCGTCTTCTTGGTGACGGGGAACGTGACCTCCAGGTCGCAGAAATGCTCGGGATCCTCGCGGTTGACAAAGCCCAGATCCTGGGGCACGACGGTGTTGAAGATCAGACGGCCGATGGTCGCGTCGATGAAGCGAACGGCCTCGGCGCCGTCGACCGTGCGGGTGGCGCGCACCCGGATCGGCGCGTGCATCCCGAGGAGCTTATTGTCATAGGCGAGCATGGCCTCGTCCACGCTGGAGTAGATGCTGCCCGCGCCGAGATCGTCGTCACGGACGACGGTCAGGTAGTAGGAGCCCAGAACCATGTCCTGCGTAGGAACGGTGACGGGGTGACCGTCGGCGGGCTTCAGAAGGTTGTTCGCGGAGAGCATGAGGATGCGCGCCTCGGCCTGCGCCTCGGAGGACAGCGGGACGTGAACGGCCATCTGGTCGCCGTCGAAGTCGGCGTTGAAGGCGGTGCAGACCAGAGGATGGAGCTTCAGGGCGCGGCCCTCGACGAGCACGGGCTCGAAGGCCTGGATGCCCAGTCGGTGCAGGGTAGGCGCACGGTTCAGGAAGACGGGATGCTCGGAGATGACGTCCTCCAGCGCGTCCCAGACCTCGATCTTGGCGCGCTCGACCATCTTCTTGGCGGATTTGATGTTGTTGGCGCAGCCGTCCTCGACCAGCTTCTTCATGACGAAGGGCTTGAAGAGCTCCAGCGCCATCTCCTTGGGCAGACCGCACTGGTAGATCTTCAGCTCAGGGCCGACGACGATAACGGAACGTCCGGAATAGTCGACGCGCTTGCCCAGAAGGTTCTGGCGGAAGCGTCCCTGCTTGCCGCGCAGCATGTCGGACAGGGACTTCAGCGCGCGGTTGTTGGGTCCCGTCACGGGACGTCCGCGGCGGCCGTTGTCGAACAGCGCGTCCACGGCCTCCTGCAGCATGCGCTTCTCGTTGCGCACGATGATATCCGGCGCTCCGAGCTCCAGCAGACGCTTGAGGCGGTTGTTGCGGTTGATGACGCGGCGGTAGAGGTCGTTCAGGTCGGAGGTGGCGAAGCGGCCGCCGTCCAGCTGAACCAGAGGACGGATATCCGCCGGGATGACCGGAATGACGTCCATGATCATCCACTCGGGGCGGTTGCCCGAGAGACGGAAGGCCTCCACGACCTCCAGCTGCTTGATGATGCGGATGCGCTTCTGACCGGAGGCGCCCTTCAGCTCATCGCGCAGCTCCTTGGAGGTCTTCTCCAGGTCGATCTCGGCGAGAAGCTCGCGGATGGCTTCAGCGCCCATGCCGGCCTTGAAGTCGTTCTCATAGCGCTCGCGCATGTCGCGGTATTCCTTCTCGGAGAGGATCTGCTTCTTTGTCAGGCCGGTGTCGCCGGGGTCGGTTACGATGTAGGCGGCAAAGTAGAGCACCTTCTCCAGAAGGCGGGGGCTCATGTTGAGGATGAGTCCCATTCTCGACGGGATGCCGCGGAAATACCAGATATGGGACACGGGAGCCGCCAGCTCGATGTGACCCATGCGCTCGCGGCGCACCTTCTTCTTGGTGACCTCAACGCCGCAGCGGTCGCAGATCTTGCCCTTGTAGCGAACCTTCTTATACTTGCCGCAGTGGCACTCCCAGTCCTTCGTCGGTCCGAAGATGCGTTCGCAGAACAGACCGTCACGCTCGGGCTTCAGTGTGCGGTAGTTGATGGTTTCGGGCTTTTTGACCTCGCCGTAGGACCATTCACGGATCTTATCGGGCGAAGCAAGGCCGATTTTGATCGAATCAAAGCTCTGATTGGACATTTACACTAGCCCTCCCTTACAGATCGAGATCCCCGAACAGGTCTTCATCCTCCGACGCATGGCTCTCGCCGCTCTCGGAATCGAGATCGTCGAACAGGTCGTCGGTATCCTCTTCCTCGCCGTCGGCGGGCTCCGCCGTCTGGGACAGCTCGCCCTCCACGTCGAAGTCGTCGTCGTCGCGTCTGTAGCCTTCCTCGTCGTCCTCGTCGTCGTGCAGCTCGATTTCCTCGCCGGCACGGTCGAGCACGCGGATATCCAGTCCCAGCGACTGCAGCTCCTTGACCAGAACCTTGAAGGACTCCGGTACGCCGGGCTGCGGGACGTTGTGACCCTTGATGATGGCTTCGTACGTCTTGATGCGGCCGTAGCAGTCGTCGGACTTCACGGTCAGCATCTCCTGCAGCGTATACGCCGCGCCGTACGCCTCGAGTGCCCAGACCTCCATTTCGCCGAAGCGCTGGCCGCCGAACTGCGCCTTGCCGCCCAGAGGCTGCTGGGTGACCAGGGAGTACGGGCCGGTGGAACGGGCATGAATCTTATCGTCAACCAGATGATGGAGCTTTAAGTAGTACATATAGCCCACGGTGACGGGGCTGTCGAAGGGCTGACCGGTGCGGCCGTCATACAGCTGCACCTTGCCGGTGCGGGGCAGACCCGCCATCTCCAGCGTCTCGCGGATGTCCTTCTCGGTCGCGCCGTCGAAGACGGGCGTGGCGACCTTCCAGCCGAGCGCCTTGGCGGCGTAGCCCAGGTGAACCTCCAGAACCTGTCCGATGTTCATTCGGGACGGAACGCCCAGAGGGCTCAGGAGGATGTCGATCGGCGTGCCGTCGGGCAGGAAGGGCATATCCTCCTGCGGCAGGATGCGGGACACAACGCCCTTGTTGCCGTGACGTCCGGCCATCTTGTCGCCGACGCTGATCTTGCGCTTCTGCGCGATGTAGCAGCGGACGATCATGTTGACGCCGGGGGACATTTCATCGGAATTCTCGCGGGTGAAGACCTTGACGTCCACGACAGTGCCGTATTCGCCGTGCGGAACCTTCAGGGAGGTGTCGCGCACCTCGCGCGCCTTTTCGCCGAAGATGGCGCGCAGCAGTCTCTCCTCGGCGGTCAGCTCGGTTTCGCCCTTCGGAGTAACTTTGCCGACCAGAATGTCGCCGGCATGAACCTCGGCGCCGACGCGGATGATGCCGCGCTCGTCCAGATCCTTCAGCGCATCGTCGCCGACGTTGGGGATGTCGCGCGTGATTTCCTCGGGTCCGAGCTTCGTGTCGCGGGATTCGGTTTCGTATTCCTCGATGTGCAGGGAGGTATAGACATCGTCGCGCACGAGACGCTCGTTCAGGAGGACGGCGTCCTCGTAGTTATAGCCCTCCCAGTTCATGAAGGCGATCAGCGCGTTGCGTCCCAGGGAGATTTCGCCCTCCTGCGTGGAGGGACCGTCCGCGATGACGTCGCCCTTCTTGACGCGCATGCCGGCACGGACGACGGGACGCTGGTTGATGCAGGTGCCCTGGTTGGAGCGCAGGAACTTGATGAGCTTGACGGTCTTTTCGCCCACGCCGTCGTACTTGATGGTGATCTCGTCGGCGCTGACGCGGGTAACGACGCCGTCGCCCTCCGCCAGCGGCACGACGCCGGAGTCGGAGGCGGCCTTGTATTCGATGCCGGTCGCCACGATGGGCGCCTCCGGCGTCAGCAGCGGCACGGCCTGACGCTGCATGTTCGAGCCCATCAGGGCGCGGGTCGCTTCATCGTTTTCAAGGAACGGGATGAACGCGGTGGCCACGGAGACCATCATGCGGGCGGAGCTGTCGATGTAGTCGATGCTGTCGCGGGAGAAGGCGGCGATCTCGTTGCGGTAGCGGCAGGTGACGCGCTCGTTCTTGATGCGTCCCTCCTCGTCCAGAGGCTCGTTGGCCTGGGCGACGATGAACTCGTCCTCGATGTCCGCGGTCATGTAGATCACCTCGTCGGTGACCTTGCGGGTGACGGGGTCGATCTTGCGGTACGGAGCCTCGATGAAGCCGTACTGGTTGATGCGGGCATAGGACGCGAGGTAGGAAATCAGACCGATGTTCGGACCTTCAGGCGTCTCAATGGGGCACAGACGGCCGTAGTGGGAGTAGTGAACGTCTCGCACCTCGAAGCTCGCACGGTCGCGGGACAGACCGCCGGGGCCCAGGGCGGACAGACGGCGCTTGTGCGTCAGCTCCGCCAGGGGGTTCGTCTGATCCATGAACTGGGACAGAGGCGAGGAGCCGAAGAAGTCCTTGATTGCGGTCGTGACGGGACGGATGTTGACGAGGGACTGCGGCGTGACGATATCCAGATCCTGGATGGTCATGCGCTCGCGGATGACGCGCTCCATGCGCGAGAAGCCGATGCGGAACTGGTTCTGCAAAAGCTCGCCGACCGAGCGGAGGCGGCGGTTTCCGAGATGGTCGATGTCATCGGCCATGCCCACGCCGTGCGCGAGGTTGTTTAAGTAGTTGATGGAGGCGAGGATGTCCTCGGGCGTGATGTGCTTGGGAATGAGCTCGTCCATGTGCGCGCGGACGGCTTCCTTCAGCTCATCTCCGGAGTACTCGGAGAGCAGACGGGTCAGCACGTCGAAGCGGACGCGCTCGGTGATGCCGAGCTCCGCGGGGTCGAAGTCGACGAAGCCCGCCATATCGACGACGTTGTTGGCAAAAACCTTGATCACGCGGTCGCCGACGTAGATGGAGGCGGAGTTGACGCCCGAGCGCTCGAGCTTCTGCGCGTCCTCGCGCGAGAGGGTCTGGCCGGCCTCCGCCAAAAGCTCGCCCGTAAGCGGGTCGATGACGGCTTCCGCCAGCTTCTGGCCGCTCAAGCGGCGGGCGATGGAGAGCTTCTTGTTGAACTTATAGCGGCCCACGTTGCTTAAGTCATAGCGGCGGGGGTCGAAGAAGAGGTTGTTGATGAGCGTGCGGGCGGAATCGACTGTGGGCGGCTCGCCGGGACGCAGACGCTTGTAGATCTCCAGAAGAGCCTGCTCCTCGTTGTGCGCGGGGTCGCGGTCGAGGGTCGCGACAAGGCGCTCGTCTTCGCCGAACAGATCCGTGATCTCGGCATTCGTGCGGACGCCGATGGCGCGGATCAGGGACGTGACGGGCAGCTTGCGGTTCTTGTCGATGCGGACGTAGAAGATGTCGTTGGCATCGGTCTCGTACTCGATCCAGGCACCGCGGTAGGGAATGACGGTGCAGGCGTAGAGCTCACGGTCGGTCTTGTCACTGGTGACATCGTAGTACATGCCGGGGGAGCGGACAATCTGGGAAACGATGACGCGCTCGGCGCCGTTGATGACGAAGGTGCCGGAATGGGTCATGAGCGGGAAGTCGCCCATGAAGATTTCCTGCTCCTTGATTTCCTCGGTCTCGCGGTTGCGCAGACGCATTCTCACCTTGAGAGGCGCAGCGTAGGTCGCATCGCGGCTCTTGCACTCCTCGATGCTGTACTTGGGCGTTTCGTCGAGGGTATAGTCGACGAAGGTCAGCTCCAGGTTCCCCGTATAGTCGGTGATCGCCGTCATGTCGCGGAAGACCTCGTGCAGACCGGTTTTCAGAAACCAGGCATACGAGTTCTTCTGGACCTCGATCAGGTTGGGCATTTCGAGCGGCTCCCGGAGGCGCGCATAGGACTTACGCAGCGTTCTTCCGCAGAGAATGTCATGCACCATATCGCCGTTCACTCCTTTATTTTGCTCATCACGCTCCGCGCCGCCGGCCGGCATGACCTTTGAACACGGGGCTTTGTTGTCTGATACTCCGAATCCCTGCGGGGAAAAGGACGGGCAGACTCTTGCGTTTTGCGCGCGAATCCGCTATAATGAATCCTGCCGGCCGCGAGGGAATTCCCCTTCCATCCCGCCGGAAACGCTCCGTGCACAGGGGAAAAGGGCATGGGTATACCACCCGCACTATATGCGGAAGTATATTATACGGCATAATTTTCCCCGGGTCAAGCATCAAAAGTGTGAAAAAAACGTCCGAGAACCGACCGGTTCTTGGACGTTTTTGCGTCTGCAAAAGGGAAAAGCCCCAAAAAAAGTGCCTGCATGACCCCTTGCGGGGGTGCATGCAGGCGGGGAAAAAGAGGGGAAAAAGAGGGGGAAAATGGGGAAAGCGCGAACTTATGAAGAATAAAAGAGGGAAAGCGGGAATTTGGGGCTTCCGTGCCCCCCGGACTTTTAGTGCTGCGGGTACTCCGCACCGTAGCCCTGGGAGCCCTGGGAGCCCTGGGAGCTCTGGGAGCTCTGGGAGGAGCTGTCGGCGTTCAGCGTGCCTTCCTCGACGAGGGTGACGCTCACGGTCGTCTCGGAGCCGCTGCGGTAGACCACGACATCCACGGTGTCGCCCGCGACGTGGTTCTGCAGGATGCTGTTGATGTTCGCGGTGGAGGAGATGCTCTCGCCGTCGATGCTGACGATGTAGTCGCCGACCTGCAGTCCGTTGTCCACGGAGAGTCCGGTCACGTAGACGCCGAGGTAGCTCACGCGGTACATCATGGCGGTCCACTGGTCGTCGATCTCGACGACGCTGATGCCGAGCGCGGGACGTCCGGTGACATAGCCCTGGGCGGAGAGGTCATTGAGGATCGGGATGACGTTGTCGATCGGGATGGCGTAGCCGATGCCCTCGACGTCGGTCGCGGAGGTCTTGGCAACGGTGATGCCGATGAGCTCGCCGCGGCTGTTGAAGACGCCGCCGCCGGAGTTGCCGGGGTTGACGGCCGCATCCATCTGAATCAGCGTCATGGTCGTGCCGTCGCTCATGGTGATGGCGCGGTCCAGTCCGGAGATGACGCCGACGGTCAGCGTGCCGGAGAGACGTCCCAGAGGATTGCCGATGACGTTGGCGGTATCGCCGACGCGCACGTTGTCGGAGTCGCCCATGACGGCGTAGGAAAGATCCGACGCGTCGATCTTCAGAAGCGCGACGTCGGTCACGTCGTCCGATCCGAGAAGCTCTGCCTCGTAATCCGTGCCGTCGGAGAGGGTCACGGTGATCTTCGTCGCGTTCTCGATGACGTGGTTGTTCGTGACGACATAGCCGTCGGCGGAGATGATGACGCCGGAGCCGGCACCCGAGGAGGTGGACTGCTGATAGTAGCCGGAGGTGGACTGGTACTCGGTGACGATGGAGACGACGCTGGAGGAAACGAGGGAGTAGACATCCGCGCTGCTCATGTCAGAGGAGGAGGCGGAGGAGGTGGCGTACACCGCGCCGGTGGATGCGGGAGCCGTGGTCTCAGGAGCCGCAGTCTCGGGGGAAGCGGTCTCGGAGGATGCGGCGGCATTTGAGAAGAGTGCGGTCGAGGATGCGGCGGGGGCTTCAACGGCCGCGACGGAATTGCGGGCGGTCAGGCTGCCTACGAGGGCGCCTCCGCCGATGCCCAGGACAAGGGTGACCGCGCAGATGCCGGCGACCATCTTCGTCATGGAGCGGCGCAGCCGGCTCATTTCGCGCTTGTGCTCCTCGCGCTCGGCGGCTCTTGCGGCCTCGGCGGCCTCGGCGCGGCGCTCGGCTTCATTTGCATCGGATGTAAAGGAATAGCTGTATCTGCTGTCGGAATCATTCTGGAATGACATAAAGGGAAACCTCCTTTTGAAGTAAGGGTTCTGATTGTAAGCGGACGGATTTCCTGCGGGATGATCGGTCCCCACCGGAACGCCGGTCCTTTTTGTCAGATCTCTTTTTTCTGACTGATCCAGAGTATAGTCCGAAATTGTGACAGACGCATCTTTTTTCTGTGAAAAGCTTGTAATCTATCTTTGAATCTTTTGTGACAGTCCGAAATGCTTCGGAAAGGGAGAAAAAAGGTATTGCCCGGAACCGTTCAAATGTAAACAATTTTCCCTTTGCGGGGTCGGTCGCTTGACATTCGGGAAAGAAAAGAGTAAGATACGTCCATGCGAAAAAATCACATTCCGGGGTTTATATGGGTCTCTCATGACAAGGGGGAAGAAAGCGCGTTTCTCCCCGTATGAGGGGCGTCCCCGGGCGAGAGTGACACTGGAGGTTAGCAAGCATATGTTTGGCAGCGTTGAATCGAAGGTACAGAAGATTGCCGAGCTCGGCGAGAAGAAGAAGATCGACAAGGTTTTGAAGTTTGCGACGGCGAAGGAAACCCAGCTGCGCATCGCGGCGGCGAAGGCTCTGGCGGGCATCGCGCAGGACGAGAGCTACAACCAGCTCGTCCTCATGACCCGCGATCCCGAGATCGAGGTCCGCAAGGCTGCGGTTACGGCTCTGGGCGACATGGGACGCAAGTCCGGCGCCGACCACGTCCGCCACGTCATGGCCAGCGAATCCGACCCCGAAATCATCAAGCTCTGCCAGGTCGCGGTTTCGAAGATCGTGAACAGCGACTCCCGCCGATAAGGCTCCGCGGGGCCTTTTTCCCAGCTCCATACCGCGCACATGAAAAAAGCTCCGGGATTCCCCGATTTTAAAAAAGGGGAAATCCCGGAGCTTCTCTGTTATGTTTCAAGTGGGAACTGCCGTATTCCGGAAGCTTTTTTTCGCGTGACGCCCCTTTTTTGGGGGGGATTTGTCCCCCCCCGAAAAAGGCTCAGACGGTTTCGACCTTGATGAGGTTTGTGTTGCCGGAGCTGCCGTTCGTGATGCCGCCGGTCATGACGATGTTGTCGCCGTGCACCAGATGCAGCGTCTGACAGGCCGCGCGGCGGGCGTGGTAGAAGAGCACGTCCGTTGAGTCGAACTGCTCGCTCAGAACGGGCACGACGCCCCAGGAGAGTGCCAGCTTGTACCAGACGGCGCGGTTCGTCGCCATGCCGATGATCGGCATGGGGGCGCGGAAGCGGGAAACCATGCGCACGGTCATGCCCGACAGCGAGCTTACGACGATGGCGCGGGCGCCGATGTCGATGGCCATGCCGCAGGTGGCGTGGGAGATGGCGTCCAGAAGGTTCTTGATCTGGAACTTGGCGTTGTGGAAGCGATCCTCGTAGCAGATGTGACGCTCCGTCTCCTCGACGATGGCGGCCATGACGGCAACGGTCTTCACGGGGTATTTGCCCGCGGCGGTCTCGCCGGAGAGCATGACGGCGCTGGTATCGTCGTAGACGGCGTTGGCGACGTCGGAGATCTCGGCACGCGTCGGACGGGGATTGTGAATCATGGACTCCAGCATCTCCGTCGCGGTGATGACGCGCTTGCCCAGAAGACGGCACTTGGTGATGATGTATTTCTGGATGGCGGGCACCTCGACGAAGGGGATCTCCACGCCCAGGTCTCCGCGGCCGATCATGATGCCCTCGCAGGCCTCGCAGATCTCGTCGATGTTGTCCACGCCCGAGCGGTTCTCGATTTTGGCGATGATGTCGATGTTCCCGCCTCCGTGCGCCGTCAGGAAGGAGCGCACGTCCAGCACGTCCTGCTTGCAGGAGACGAAGGAGGCTGCGACGAAGTCCACCTGGTTCTCGATGCCGAAGAGGAGATCGGACTTGTCCTGATCGCTCAGATACGCCTGCTTCATCACATGTCCGGGGAAGCTCATGCTCTTGCGGTTGGACAGCTCGCCGCCGATGAGGACGCGGCAGTACAGCTCCGTTCCCTCGATGCGCATGACCTCGAAGCTCACGAGGCCGTTGTTGACGAGAATGCGGTCGCCGGGTGCAAGCTCCTGCGGGAGGTCTGCGTAGCTCACGCTGACGATATGCTCCGTGCCCTCGACGCTGCGGGTGGTGAAGGTGAACTCCGCGCCGTCCGCGACGCTGACGCGTCCGTCCCGGAAGGTGCCGATGCGGTACTCCGGACCCTTCGTGTCGAGCATGATGGCGATGGGCAGCTCCAGATCCTCGCGCACCTTCTTGATCATGTCGATTTTTTCCTTGTGATCCGCATGCGTGCCGTGGGAGAAATTCAGCCTCGCCACATTCAGCCCCGCACGGCACATCGCGGAAAAGGTCGCCTCGTCACTGCTGGCGGGGCCTATGGTACAGACAATCTTGGTCTTTCTCATGTTTTTTTCCGGTTCCTCATCTTTATAAAAGTAGTCGTGTGGAGCACACAAAAAAAGAAAGACTCCCGAAAAATGCTCATTTTTCTTCATACACACACTCTCTCTTGGAGGCTCCCCCGGGGGAATATGGGGAAGCGCCGAAAAATAACGGCGGGCAGGAGAGAGAGAGGGAGGGGGGAAAAACGAATGAGCATACGGAGTCTTGCTTTTTTTTGAAAACAGGCATGAATTCCGATACGAAAAGCCATGAAACGCGATAATAAAAGGGGAAAATCGAAAACACTGCCGATGCGAATAGACCCGCACTGCCGCCCCACCCGGGGTCCGGTAATAGCGCAAAAGGGGACACGCGGTCTATGACAGACTCCACCGCTCGCACCGATTGTGTATTGTAGCACGCGGAGGTGTACGCTGTCAAGCATACACCTCCGCCAAAAAGGCTGCGGACTGCAGGGGGAAATTTGACGCGTCTTTTCCCCTCCCCGGGGGGGGAGGAGATGCGCGGCTCAGAGCACCATCACCAGAGTGCCCGCTGCGATCAGGACGCATCCGATCAGGGACTTTGCGGAAAATTCCTCATGCAGGAATACGAACGCCAGCACCAGCGTGATGACGACGCTGAGCTTGTCGATCGGGACGACCTTGGAGGCTTCGCCGAGCTGCAGGGCGCGGTAGTAGCAGAGCCAGGACGCGCCGGTGGCCAGACCCGACAGAATCAGGAAGAGCCAGCTTTTCCGGCTGATTTCCGTAATGCCGTCGAAGGCGTGGGTGATGAAGACCATGAGCCATGCCATGACGAGAACCACCACGGTGCGGATCGCGGTGCCCAGATTGGAATTGACGTTTTCGATGCCGACCTTTGCCAGAATGGACGTCAGCGCGGCAAAGACGGCGGACAAAAGAGCGAACAGCCACCACATGACAAAAAAGCACTCCTTTTGCGTTTGGAAAATGAGTTTTTCGTCCCCTGCGGAAAAGATGAAAAAAGCGGGGGGGAGAGGATACGCATGTATCGTGCCTCCCCCCTTTTGCGCGGGTTACTTCTGACAGAAGAACTCGATGACCTCGCCCGAGAGGCCGCGGACGAAGGCCAGGCGGACATGCATCACGGGGTCGGAGAGGATGTCGACATCCTTGGGCGGCGTGACGGATTCGGCACCTGCCGCAAGGGCGCGGGCGTAGGCCGTATCGGTGTCGTCGGTGCGCATGGCGAAGTGGAACCACTCGCCCGCGAACTCCGCGCAGATGCGGCTGCCGTCATAGGGACGCTCGAAGATCTCCACGCGGCCGCCGTCTCCGAGGTCGACCATGGCCGCGCGCGCGGGCGCCGTGCCCCACTCGGCGGCGACGGTGCAGCCGAGCGCCGTGCAGTAAAAGGCGATGGCGGCGTCAAAATCCTTCGCGGCCAGCGCGATGTGATGGAATCCCAGTCCCGGAACGGTCTGATTCATGACTTATGTCTCCTTTTTATGATGAGGATTTTAAAAAAAGCGAAATAAGGGGGAAAAAGCGCCCCCACGGCTTATTCTGACGGGTTTTAAGGCATCCCGCGGCAGCTTTCCGCCGCAAGGGGGGAAAAAGGAGGGGTCAGCGGTACGCGATGAACGCCGCGCGCGGAGATGAGTCCGCGAGCGGGTCGAAGCTCCCCGGAGAGACGATCTCGACGCGGGAGAACCCCGAGCGCCGAAGCAGCTCCCGCAGGTATTCCGGGCGGTAGGTCCGTTCGTGATGCAGCTCCGTGACGCGGGCATAGCGTCCGTCCCGCTCGCGGATGAAGAGCGTCACGCGATGCTCGATGAGCCCGCCGCACACGCTTTCCGACTGGATGCAGGTCGCGTCCGGGCATTCGCGGATGAAGCTTGCATCGTCGACCAGCGCCTCCTCGGCGGGGGTGAGCGCATCGAAGAGGAAGACGCCTCCGGGCACGAGAAAGAGCGCCACGCGGCGGAAGGCGCGGGCGAGCGCGTCCTCCTGTGTCAGATAGTTCACGGCATCCAGCGAGCAGGTGCAGGCATCGATCGTGCCGTACAGGTCAAGCTCCTCGGCGCGCTGGTGGAGCCACAGGATGTCCGGCGCCTTGCGCACGGCACGGGCAAGCATGGCTTCCGACGCGTCGGAGCCGATCATGTCGTACCCTCTGTCCCGGAGCAGAGCCGTCAGCGTGCCCGTCCCGCAGGCGAGATCCAGCACGATTTCGGGATGGATGCCGGCACGGGCAAAGGCGGCCTCCGCCCAGTCCGCCCAGCGCTTATAGGGCACGTCGTCGGTGAAGGCATCGTAGTAGGCGGCCAGCGCGTCATACGCCGCCGTGCGGCGCACGGGCATGAGCGGAATGCGCCGCCCGTCCTGAGTCCGGAGTATCTTCATGACCGGTCTTCCGCATCCTTCAGACGCGCCAGCGCATCGCGGTAGCCGTCCGAGCCGTACACGAGGCAGCGGTTGACGCGGGAGATGGTCGCGGTCGAGGCTCCCGTCTCCTGCGCAACGTCGGCATAGATGCGTCCCTCGGACAAAAGCTGCGCGACGTGGAAGCGCTGCGCCATGGCGCGCAGCTCGGACACCGTGCACAGATCCTCAAAAAACCGGTAGCAGTCCTCGCGGCTCTGAAGCCCCAGAACGGCATCAAAAAGCCGGTCGGTCTGCGCATCCTTCAGTTTTTCATTCATCACTCATCGCCCCTTTACTCCTGCTGCTTGTGACCGCAGTCGCGCTGCGACCGCAGTCACATTGCGACTGCAGTCGCGCTGCAACCGCAGTCACATTGTGACCGCAGTCACATTGCGACTGCAATATAGTTTAACACGTTAGAGCGTAAAAGTAAAGCCCTTTTCCCCGCAGGGAAAAAGGTTCCCTGAAGGGAAAAAGGTTCCCCGAAGGAAAAAGGTTCCCTGAAGGGAAAAATTCCCGAAGGGGGGAGGCTTTGCCGCTTTACATCACGCGGAAGACGTTTTTTGTCCGAAAATGCAGAGGCTTTGCAATTCATGCGGGACATTTTTGCACGGACTCTTGCAAAATTTTCAAAAGCGTGTATACTGAATACACACGCAAAAAGACGGATGCACGGGGGAAAAGGGACAAAAAACGCATCCTGAAACGACAAAAAGGGAAAAGAGGATACATTCATGAAGACCGGAAAATACATTGCGCTTCTGACGGCACTGGCGCTGTTCGCCTGCCTGTTCTCCGGCTGCGCCGGAGGCGGCACGGCGGAAACGACTGCTGCTGCGGCGGCGACGGCTGAGACGGCTGCTGAGACGACGACGGCTGCGGCGCAGCCGGATGCCGTGGAGCTTTCCTTCATCCGCATCGGCAACGACACCGCCGAGGGCGACTACTGGAAGGACCTCATTGCCCGTTACATGGATCAGAATCCCGGAGTCGTCATCAATTATGACGATGCCGCCATCGGCGAGGCGATGGAGACCAAGCTCAATACATCCTTCGCCGCGGGTATCGGCTACGACATCATCGGACACGGCATCCTCTCCGTCGCGTCGCGCGTCGAGGCCGGCCACTACCGCGACATCACCGAGTACTACAATAACTGGGAGGGTCGGGACGACATCATGCAGTCCGTCCTCGCCAACGGCACCTACAAGGACCGCATCTACGGCCTCGCCTACTCCACCACGCCCTATGTCTTCGCCTACCGCATCGATCTCTTCGAGGAGGCGGGCATCGAGAAGGTGCCCGAGACCTGGGACGAGCTTCGCGAATGCGCCGCAAAGCTCACCGTCCGCGAGGGCGACAGCGTCGTCCGTGCGGGATTTGCCTTCCCCATGAGCGCCGGCAACTTCGTCGAGTTCGATGTCTTCGCCTTCGGCAACGGCTCGCTCTACTATGATGACGCGGGCAATCCCACCATCGACACGCCCGAGAAGGTCGAGGCGATGGAGTTTTTAACCGAGCTTCTGCCCGGCGTCAATCTCCCCTACAGCGCGTCCGACACCAACCCCTTCCTCGCGGGCAACGCCGCGATGGTGCTCATCAACAACGTCGCACTGACCGGCATGCTCAAGGATCCCGCGTATGAGGGCAAGGTCGGTATCGCCGTCCCGCCGCACAATGAGGGCAAGGAGGCCGCGACCTTCTCCGGCTGCAACATGCTCTTCATCGGCTCGACCTGCAAGAACCCCGACGCGGCGTTCTCCTTCATCGAGGCCGCGCTGACCGGCGAGGAGGTGCTGAACCGCGCGAAGGTGCTGAACATCCCCGTGACCCGCACCTCCCAGGTCGAGGCCTTCATCGCGCTCGACCCGATGAACGAGGTGCGCGCCGCCTGCGTCGCCTGCGGCATCGGCATGCCGCGCACGACCTGGGCCACCACCTTCCAGACCATCCGCAACACCATGGTGCAGGAGGCTCTGTACGGCACCGTCTCGCCCGCCGATGCGCTGGCCTCCGCTCAGGCGCAGCTCCTGGAGGAGATCGGCTGATGCGCCGAGGCAGAAGAACCGAATACGATGCCCGTGAGGCGCGCGAAGCGTATCTGCTTCTCGCGCCCTTCGGCATTTTCTTCGCGCTTTTCGTCCTGTATCCCATCGCCCGCTCCGTCGCGGATTCCTTTACGGATTACTCCCTTATGGGACGGAGCTTCATCGGCCTGAAAAATTACCGGAGGCTTCTGCGGGATACGGCGTTTCTCGCCTCCGTGCGCAACACGGTCGTCTATGCCGCCGGATCCATCGTGCCGCTGATGGTGCTGGGGCTTCTTTCCGCGCTTCTGGTGCAGCGTCAGTCGAAAATCATGTTCGCCGCGCGCGCCGCCCTCATGACGCCCTATGTCACGAGCCTTACCGCCGTCTCGATGGTCTTCCTCTACCTCTACGACCCGACCTTCGGAGCGTTCAACAGGATTCTGAGCGCCCTCGGGATCGGAAAGCAGCAGTTCCTGTACGACCCGTCGCAGGCGCTTGCCTGCCTTGTGGCGATGAATGTATGGAAAAACTTCGGCTACTGCATGATTCTCTATCTCGCGGGGCTTGCGGGCGTACCGGAGTCGCTGATGGAGGCCGCCTCGCTGGACGGCGCGGGCGTGTGGGTGAAGCTGCGCTGCGTCCAGCTCCCGCACATCCGTCCCGTGAGCTACCTTCTGGCGACGACGCTGACCGTCGAGTGCTTCAAAACCTTCGAGCCCGTGCGTCTGATGACGCAGGGAGGCCCGGTGAACGCCACGACGACGATCACCTACCAGATCTATCTGCGCGCCTTTTCGGAGTTCAAAATGGGCTATGCCTCGGCGATGTCCGTGGTGCTGCTCCTCATCGTGCTGGCGCTGACGGTCGTCAACCTGAAGCTCGGCCGGCAGCTGGACGGCGGAGAGGGGGATTCGTGATGCGGGTGCTGCGCACGGCTCTTCTGATCCTGCTGGCGCTGCTCGCGCTCTTTCCCTTCGGCATGATGGTGCTTGTGTCGCTGCAGACGATGCCGGAGGTGTACGCGGCCTCCTTCTCGCTCGGGACGCCGCAGTGGGGAAACTACGCCGCCGCGATGTCGAACGGAAGCTGGGGACGCTATATTCTCAACTCCCTGTACGTCACGGTCATGGCAACGGGCATCAGCCTGCTCATCAACGCCCTGACGGGCTATGTCTTTGCGCGGATGCGCTTCCCGTGGAAGCGGACGCTCTTTCTGCTGGTGCTCATCGGCATGATGATTCCGACGCAGGTGACGCTGGTGCCGCTGTTCGTGCTGGTGAAGTCGCTGCCGCTTCTGGGCGGGAACAACATCCTGGGGCAGGGAGGAACGGGACTGGTCGATACCTACGCGGGGCTGATTCTCCCCTATGCCGCAGGCAGCTTCGGCGTGTTCATGACGCGGCAGTTTTACGGCATGTTCCCGCGCGAGCTGGACGAGGCGGCGAAGATTGACGGCTGCAGCAGGCTCGGCACCTTTGTGAGGGTCTATCTGCCGCTGTCGGGCTCGATTCTCGCGTCCCTGGCGGTGCTGAAGTTCATCGGGGCGTGGAATGAGTACTCCTGGCCCCTGGTCATGACGAATACGGGCTCCGACCGCATCACGACGGTGCAGCTGGCGCTGACGATGTTCCGCAACGAGGGCGAGATCTTCTGGAACGAGCTCATGGCGGCGACGGTCGTCTCAAGCTCCGTCGTTCTCGCCGTATTCATCCTCCTGCAGCGCCACTTCGTCCGCGGCATACTCGCAGGCAGCGTCAAGGAATAGCGCGGAACGAAAAAAAAGCTCCTCTCTCTCTCGCTCGCTCCCTTCTGCGAAAGGGGGAACGTAGCAGCCTGCCGTACGGCAGGCTGCGCTTATTTTCGGCGGGGCGGCACGGGAGCCCTCACGGCGGGGAAAAGTTTTGCCTTGACATCGGCGGGGAAAACAGGTACAATATAAGGAGGACTTTTTTGCACTCCTGTTGTACGAGCGCAGGAGGCATTTTCCTTCTTTGATGCCCTCGGGAGCTTTCCGGACGTATGCGGTACGGCGGCTCCGGGGCAGGAAAAAAATGCGCCGCATGACGGGAGAAAAAATAACGCCGGCCATGCGGGATTAAAACGAAACGGGGGGCTTTTACAATCACACCTGTACAGATTGCTCTGATAATCGTAGCCGCAATTGTCGCTGCGGGCGGAATCGGCTTCGCAGCGTGGAAATCGGGATACCGTTACAGACAGACCATCGGAGAAAAGGCCATCGGCGGCGCCGAAAACGAAGCGGCGCGCATCGTCGAGGAGGCTAAGAAGACGGGCGAGGCCAAAAAGCGCGAGGCGCTGGTCGAGGCCCGCGAGGAGATACACCGCAGCCGCTCGGAGCTGGAGCGCGAGATCCGCGACCGCCGTGCGGAAATGTCGAAGTCAGAGCGGCGCCTGCAGCAGAAGGAAGAGAACCTGGACCGGAAGCTGGAGTCGCTGGAAAAGAAGGAAGAGCAGTACAACAGAAAAATCCGTGAAGCGGAAGGAAAGACGGAGGCCATTGAGCTTCTGCGCGTGCAGGAGGTCGAGCAGCTGGAGCGCATCTCCGGCATGACCGCCGACGAGGCGCGTGAGTACCTGGTGCAGAGCATCTCCGCCGCAGCCGAGCACGATGCCGCCGTCCGCCTGCGCGAAATCGATCAGCAGTTCAAGGACGAGGCCGAGCGCCGCGCCCGCGACCTCATCACCCAGGCCATCCAGCGCGTCGCCTCCGATCAGGTGTCCGAGGCGACCGTCAGCGTCGTCGGCCTTCCGAACGACGAGATGAAGGGACGCATCATCGGACGCGAGGGACGCAACATCCGCGCGCTCGAGACCATCACGGGCGTCGATCTCATCATCGACGACACGCCCGAGGCCATCACCCTGTCGAGCTTTGACCCGGTGCGGCGCGAGATTGCGCGTCTGACGCTGGAAAAGCTCATCACCGACGGACGCATCCATCCCGCCAGAATCGAGGAAATGGCGGAGAAGGCCAGACGCGAGGTGGAGCAGAGCATCAAGGAGGCCGGCGAGAACGCCGTCTTCGAGCTTGACCTGCACGGCATCCATCCCGAGCTCGTCCGGCTGCTCGGACGCATGCGCTACCGCACGAGCTACGGACAGAACGTCCTGCAGCACTCCATCGAGGTGGCTCAGATCGCCGGCATGCTGGCGGCGGAGCTGGGCGCGGATGCCACGCTGGCGCGCCGCGCGGGTCTGCTGCATGATATCGGCAAGGCCGCCGATCACGAAATCGAAGGCTCCCACGTCGCCATCGGCGTGGAGCTTGCCCGCAAGTACAAGGAAAGCGCGGAGGTCATCCACGCCATCGAGGCGCATCACGGCGACGTCGAGCCCTCGACGGTCGTTGCCTGCCTGGTGGATGCGGCGGACGATATCTCGGCCGCGCGTCCCGGTGCGCGCCGCGAAAACCTGGAGGCGTACATCAAGAGGCTCGAAAGACTCGAAAATCTCGCAAACGGCTTCCCCGGCGTCGAAAAGTCCTACGCCATTCAGGCCGGACGCGAGATCCGCATCATCGTCAAGCCCGACGAGGTCAGCGACGACAAGATCGTCCTGCTCTCCCACGAGCTTGCGCAGAAAATCGAAGACGAGCTGGAGTATCCCGGACAGATCAAGGTCTGCGTCATCCGCGAAACCCGCGCCGTCTCCGTCGCAAAGTAACCGTCAGCGCCGGAAAAAAGCCTTCCCCCCTTTATGCAAGGAAGCAGTCCCCCCCTCCTGACACTCCCCGCGAGTGTCAGGAGGGGGGCGGCTGCCGACAAAAAGGGGGAGGCCGCATCCGGCGCTGTTTTTTATCCCCCGCCCGGCACAGAAAAAAAGGGGGGGATGGAAGCATATCAATACGCGGGAATGAAGGGGAAAATGAGGGACAAAAAAGGGGGAATACGCGATGGAAAAGCCCGGTCTCGGAGTCTTTTTCCCCGCACGCTGCGTGCTTTGTACGGCGCGGATCGGACGCGGACGGGGGATGCGCCTCTGTGAGGACTGTCTGAGGAAAACCATGGAGTGGGACGGCATCCGCCGGACGCTCGCGCCGGGGCTGGAGTGCATCGCCGCCGCCCGCTACGCCGATGTAAAGTGGACCGTGCGCCGCTTCAAGTTCAGCGGAAGACGCGGCTACGCGCCCACGCTTGCGCGTCTGACGGCACTGGCCTGGGTGCGGCAGAGAGGCTCCCTGCAGGAGGCCCCCCGTCCCGATGCCGTGACCCGTCCCGACGCGGTGACCCGTCCCGATGCCGTGACCTGGGTGCCCGTGAGCACGCTGAGGAGGCTTTCGCGCGGATACGATCAGAGCGAGCTTCTGGCGCGGGAGCTGGGGCGCATTCTGGAGCTGCCGGTGATTCCGCTGCTGCGCAAGCGGCGGCACACGCCGCGGCAGTCGCGGCTGAGCGACGACTCCGCGAGACAGCGCAATGTCCGCGGCGCGTACGAGGCGCGTCCCGTTCCGGAGGGCGTTGCCCGGGTGCTTCTGACGGATGACGTGGTGACCTCCGGCGCGACGCTGCGCGAGGCGGCCGGCACGCTTATGCAGGCGGGGGTTCACTGCACCGCGCTCTGCTTCGCCGCCGGAGGATGAACGGTCTCTTGCCGATACGTAAAATTTTACATAGAATTTTCTTTACAAATTAGGCAAGATGCTTTATAATGAGGGTGGAATCCAAAGCTGCATGAGGCATAAGGCATAAGGCGAAGGGAGAAGAACGCAAAATGAAGTGGTTCTGGCAGAATCCCCCAAACCCGGCGCTGCGGGAGAAGAACCTTTCGGTCACTCCCGAGTACACCCGTGCCGAGGGCATTCTGACGGCGGTGTGCGTGGCGCTCTTCATGCCGGTGATGCTTGTCGTGTATCCCGTGGGAAAGCTCCTGCTGGGCGCGTTCATGCTGGCGGGGCAGGCGGGCTTCCATACAGCCGAATGCCTCATGGGACGAAGGGCGGACGAGCCGCGCTACAGATTCCAGTTCATCCGCGCATTCATCTGCAGTCAGATGGCGGCACGTCTGCCGCATATCAATACAGGCTTCCGCAAGTATCTCTACCGTCAGACGGGGCTGACCCTCGGACGCGGCGGCTTCATCGGCCAGGGCGGCATCTGGGAGGATCTCCATCCCGAAAACGTTGCCGTCGAGGACGGCGCCATGATCTCCTTCGGCGTCACCATCGTGGCGCACGGCCCCAAACGGGGCGGCGACCGGACGGTCATCGTGCGGCGCGGCGCCTATGTCGGCGCGGCCGCCGTGCTGCTTCCGGGCATCGAGATCGGCGAGTACGCAACGGTCGGAGCAGGCTCCGTGGTGACAAAATCCGTGCCTCCGGGCGCGGTGGCCGCGGGCGCTCCGGCGCGGGTTCTCTATTACAGGGAGGGCTATGATCCGGCGGAGAAAGAGACACAGGACCAAATGACAGGAGGCAGTTCCTCATGTATGGCAAAAAAGAATGCATAGCAATGCTGCTGGCGGGCGGCCAGGGCTCCCGGCTCTATGCGCTGACGCGGCATATCGCCAAGCCCGCGGTTCCCTTCGGAGGGAAGTACCGCATCATCGATTTCCCGCTGTCCAACTGCATCAACTCCGGAATCGACACCGTCGGCGTGCTCACGCAGTATGAGCCGCTGGCGCTTCATGCCTATATCGGCTCGGGACAGCCGTGGGATCTGGACCGCACGTCCGGAGGCGTACACATCCTGCCGCCGTATACGAGCTCCAAGTCCGGCGACTGGTACAAGGGCACGGCGAACGCGATCTATCAGAACATCCCCTTCATGGAGCAGTTCGATCCGGAATACGTGCTCATCCTGTCGGGCGACCACATCTACAAGATGAACTACGCCCGCATGCTGGCGGCGCATAAGGCCAACGGCGCGGACTGCACCATCGCCGTCATCGACGTGCCCCGGGAGGAGGCGCATCGCTTCGGCATCCTCTCCGCGGACAGTACGGGAC
>CAVGLF010000006.1:21535-29667 GCA_963630045.1 Butyricicoccaceae bacterium
GTACGGGACGCATTACGAAGTTTGCCGAAAAGCCGCGCGAGCCCGAAAGCACGCTGGCCTCGATGGGCATCTACATCTTCACCTGGAAGGCGCTGCGCGAAAGGCTCATCGCCGATGAGGCGAATCCCGAAAGCGAAAACGACTTCGGAAAGAACATCATCCCCGGCATGCTGGGAGACGGCATGAGGATGTTCGTCCATCCCTTCGAGGGGTACTGGAAGGACGTCGGCACGATCGACAGCCTGTGGGAGGCGAATATGGACATGCTCGCGCCGGACTGCTCGCTGCATCTGGACGATCCGAGCTGGCGCATCTATTCGAGGCATCCCGCGAGTCCGCCGCACTACATCGCGCCCGGAGGCGTGGTGCAGCACTCCATGGTGTCGGAGGGCTGCGAGATCTCGGGACGGGTCGAGGCCAGCGTTCTCTTCAACGATGTGCGCATCGGAAAGGGCGCGCAGGTGCGCTACTCGATCCTGATGCCGGGCACGGAGGTGGCGGAGGACGCCGTGGTGGAGTTTTCCATTCTGGCGGAGAACGTGCATGTCGGCCGCGGCGCGCACGTCGGAGGAGGCGCCATCGATCCGCTCGGCAGCAAGATCACCGTTGCGGCGGAGGGCAGCGTCGTCGGGGACGGCATGGAAATCGCCCCCGGCACGATGCTGGGCTGAGGACTTTGAGGGAAAGGGGAGAAAAAACATGAATTCGATGCTCGGACTGGTATTTGCGTTTCGCGCCTACAGCGGAATGCGCGAGCTGATCGTACCGCGCACGACTGCATCCGTTCCCTTCGGAGGACGCTACCGCGCCATAGATTTCTGCCTGTCGAATATGGTCAATGCCGGGGTGACGGATGTCGGCGTCATCATGCGCGACAGCTATCAGTCCCTGATGGATCACCTGGGAAGCGGCAAGGACTGGGATTTGAGCCGCAAGAACGGCGGACTCTTCCTGCTGCCCCCGTTTTCCTACGGCGGCGAGCCGTACCGTGCGCCGACGACCTTTGTCGGCAAGCTCGACGCGCTGGCGGGCGTCACCGATTACATCGAGCACAGCCGTGAGCCCTATGTCGTCATGGCGGACGGCGACTGCATCACGAACATCCGCCTGCGCGAGGTGCTGGAGCATCATATCGGAAGCGGCGCGGACATCACCGTTGTCTGCACGAAGAAGCACTGCGGCGATCCGGGAAGCTCGATCTACTTCCGCTTCGATGCGGAAAATCACGCCTGCGGCATCGATGCCTACCCGCAGAAGGCGGGGGAGAACGAGAGCCTGGGCATCTTCATCATGGAGAAAAAGCTCCTGCTGGAGCTCATGCGGGCGGGACGCTCGGGGGATATGGTGCATTTCGAGCGCGGCATCCTGCGCGTGATGCTCGACCGGCTGCGCGTCATGCCGTACTTCCACGACGGCTTTGTCGGGAAGCTCCATACGACGCAGATGTACTTCGCCAACAGCATGGCGCTGCTGGATCCGGCCGTGCGCGCCGATCTCTTCGCGCGGGACAATCCCATCCGCACCCGCGTGCGCGACAACGCGCCGACGTATTACTCCGACGGCGCCGAGGTGAAGAACAGCCTCATCGCCGACGGCTGCCGCATCGAGGGACAGGTGGAAAACTCCATCCTCTTCCGCGGCGTACAGGTCGCGGCGGGCGCCGTGGTGAAGAACGCCGTCATCATGCAGGACGGCGTGGTCGGCCCCAATGCGTTCCTGAGCTACATCATCACGGACAAGCGCGTGCACATCGGCGAGGGAAGCGATCTGCACGGAAATGCAAGCTACCCCTTCGTCATTGCGAAGGATACGTCCGTATAAGGGCGCGTCCCCCGCATTTCGGAGAGGGGGCGCGGAAACAGCCTTTTTTGAGAGGGCTTTCCCCATCAAAAAAGAGAGAAAAAACAGGGACTTTTTCATCGAATTTACGATACAATCAAGACAGAAAGGCGGGTATAACCCAATGAAGCTACTGTACGCTGCTTCGGAAGCCGCTCCGTTCTGCAAGACGGGCGGACTGGCCGATGTCGCGGGCGCGCTGCCGAAGGCGCTCGCCTCGCTGGGGATGGAGGTCTGCGTCGTACTGCCGCTGTATGATGCGGTGCCCGACTGGGCGCGGCGCGAGATGACCTTCGTGCGGATGCTGAACGTGAGGCTTGCGTGGCGCAACCAGAGCTGCGGCGTCTTCATGCTGGAGCGCGACGGCGTTACCTACTATTTCCTGGACAACGGCTACTACTTCCGCCGCCGTGAGCTCTACGGGCACTACGACGACGGAGAGCGCTTTGCGTTCTTTTCCAAGGCGATCCTCGACATGATCCCGGCGCTGGAGCTGGAGATCGATGTCATTCACGCAAACGACTGGCAGACGGCGCTGATTCCCGTGTACCTGAAGTGCCTGTATCAGGACGACGAGAGGTTTTCGCACATCCGCACGGTCTTCACCATCCACAACATCGCCTACCAGGGCTCCTTCCCGCGCGGCTTCCTGTCCGATGTCGCGGGCATCGACGACGGATATTTCCGCTCGGGGCTCCTTGCCTACAACGACGGCATCAATCTGCTGAAAAGCGCCGTCGTGCTGGCGGATGCGCTGACGACCGTCAGCCCGACCTATGCCCGCGAGATTCTCACGGCCTATTACGGCGCTGGACTCGACGGCATCCTGCGCGACAATGCGGGAAAGCTGCGCGGCATCCTCAACGGCATCGATACGGAGGTCTACAACCCCGCGGAGGACGAATACGTAACACAGCACTACACGCCCGATGACATGGACGGCAAGCGCGCGGACAAGCTCGCGCTTCAGCGGATGCTGGGGCTGCGCGCCGATCCCGACGTGCCGGTCATCGCCGTCGTCACGAGGCTTGCCGAGCACAAGGGCATCGACCTGATCGCCGCCGTCCTCGACGAGATTCTGAGCGGGGACGTCCAGCTTGTCGTGCTGGGACGCGGCGAATGGAAGTACGAGCAGATCTTCCAGCAGGCGCGCCGCCGCTACCCGGGCAAGATCTCCGTCAACATCCTCTTCTCCGAGGATCTGGCGCGGAAGATCTACGCCGGTGCGGATCTCCTGCTCATGCCCTCCAAGAGCGAGCCGTGCGGCCTGGCGCAGATGGTTGCGCTCCGCTACGGCACGCTGCCCATCGTGCGCGAGACCGGAGGACTGGCCGATACGGTCCATGCCTACAACCCCGCGACGGGCGAGGGCAACGGCTTCTCCTTTGCCAACTACAACGCGCACGACATGCTCTATACCGTGCGGCTGGCGGCGGAGCTCTACCGCAACAAAGAGGTCTGGGACACCCTCGTACACCGCGGCATGACGGAAGACTTCTCCTGGACGCGCAGCGCGCAGGAGTTTAAGGGGCTCTACGAAGCCCTGTAAGCCCCCGGCATTTTTCGCCTCCCGGCAGGGCTCAGGGCCTCCCCGTTATGCGCGGGGGGTGAGCCCCTGCCGGGACGAAACGTCTTTTCATATAACACGGACGCGGCCGCGCCTTAAAAAACGACAAAAGGGGCTTCGTCCCGCATTTTTTAAGAAGAACTGATTATTTTTGGGAGTCAATCAATGGGAAATCCGGAACGTGAACAGCTGAGAGCAGAAATAGAAGCAAGACTGAGCCGGGCATACGGGTGCTCGATGGAGGACGCGGGGCGCACCGAGCTTTTCCGCGCCTGCGCCGAGGTGCTGCGCGACCGTCTGGCAACGCGCGCCATGAAGGCGCAGGAAGCCCGCGAACGCACGCACGCGCGTCAGGTACACTATATGTCCCTGGAGTTCCTCATGGGACGCTCGTTTCTGAACAATGCCTATAACCTGGGCATGCTCGACGAGATGCGCGAGGTGCTGGAGGCGGCGGGGCTGAGCCTTTCGGATATGCTGGAGGCGGAGCCGGACGCGGGTCTGGGAAACGGAGGACTGGGGCGTCTGGCGGCGTGCTATCTGGATTCCATGGCGAGTCTGGGACTCGCCGCGACGGGCTACTCCATCCGCTACGAGCACGGCCTGTTCAAGCAGCGCATCGTGGACGGACAGCAGATCGAGCTGCCGGATTCCTGGCTCGATGTCGGCGACGTATGGCTGCTGCCGAGGCTGGAGGAGGTGCGCGAGGTCCGCTTCGGCGGAAAGATCACCGAGACCTGGCAGTACGGGCATATGAAGCCCGAGCTTTCGGAGTACACGCCCGTCCTTGCCGTGCCCTATGACATGCTCATCGGCGGCTATCACACGGACAATGTCTGCACGCTGAGACTGTGGAGCGCGAAATCGCCGGTGGAGCTGGACTTGAACCTTTTCTCCCGCGGCGAATACCTGAAGGCGCTGGAGCAGCACGCCATGGCGGAGGTTATCTCGAAGATCCTCTACCCCGACGACAAGCATCTGGAGGGCAAATCCCTGCGTTTAAAGCAGCAGTACTTCTTCGTCTCCGCAACGGTGCAGGACATCGTCGCCAAGCACAAGGCGCTGCACGGCACGCTTGCGAATTTCGCGGACTATCACGTCATTCAGATGAACGACACGCATCCGGTCATGGTCATCCCCGAGCTCATGCGCATCTTCATGGACGAGGAGTACATGAGCTGGGACGATGCGTGGCGGATCGTGACGCACTCGGTGGCGTATACGAACCATACCGTGCTGCCCGAGGCGCTGGAGCAGTGGCCGCAGGGACTGTTCCAGACCATCGTGCCGCGTATCTGGAGCATCCTGCAGGAGATCAACGAGCGATTCTGCCGCGAGCTGTGGACGCGCTATCCCGGGGACTTCGACCGCATCAGCCGCATGGCGATCCTCGCCGACGGGCAGGTGCGCATGGCGAATCTCGCCGTGGCGGCGGGCTTCCGCGTCAACGGCGTCTCGGAGCTTCACTCAAGGATCCTGCGCGAGCGGGTCTTCCGCGACTATTACGAATACACGCCCGAAAAGTTCACGAATGTCACCAACGGCATCGCGCATCACCGCTGGCTCTGCGAGTGCAACCCCGAGCTTGCGGCTCTGATGCGGGAGTGCATCGGCGATGCCTTCCTGACGCAGCCCGAGGCCTTCGCGGACTTTGCGAAATTCGCGGACGATGCCGCCGTGCGGGAGCGCATCGGCGCCATCAAGCGGCGCAACAAGGAGCGTCTGGCCGCCTATCTGCACACGCAGGGCGCGGAGATCGACACCGCCGCGCTGTTTGACGTGCAGGTGAAGCGGCTCCACGAGTACAAGAGGCAGCTTCTGAACGTGCTGCGCATTCTGGATCTCTACCTGCGCATTCACGAGCATCCGAATCTCAACTGGCAGCCGCGCGTCTTCCTCTTCGGCGCAAAGGCCTTTCCGGGATACATTGCCGCCAAGCAGATCATCCGGCTCATCAACAGCGTTGCGGCGTTCATCGACCGCGACCCGGTCGTGAGCCGCATCATCCGCGTGGTCTTCATGGAAAATTACCGCGTGACGCTGGCAGAGAAGATCATGCCCGCGGCGGAGCTGTCCGAACAGATCTCCACCGCCGGCAAGGAGGCGTCCGGCACCGGCAACATGAAGTTCATGATGAACGGCGCCCTGACCATCGGAACGCTGGACGGCGCGAACGTCGAGATGCTGGAGGCCGTGGGCGAGGACAGCTTCTTCCTGTTCGGCCTGCATGCCGACGAGGTGACGGAGCTGAAGAAGCACTACAGCCCCTCGAGCTACTACGCCGCGAACCCGCGCATCCGTGCGGTGCTCGACCTCATCGACCGCGGCTTCGGCGACGGCGCGGACTACCACGGACTGGTGCAGAGCCTCATCCTGGGCGCGAATCCCGATGAGTACATGCTCCTCGCGGACTTCGACAGCTACGCTGCCGCGCAGAGCCGCGTGGACGAGGCCTATGCCTCCCCCGATCGCTGGAACGCCATGAGCATCCGCAACATCGCGGCCTCGGGACGCTTCTGCGCCGACCGCGCCGTGCGGGAGTACGCCCGGAACATCTGGAACGTATAATGTGGATGCCCGTACATGACCCCCGGGAGCCCTACTTCCGCAGCCCTGCGGGAGCGGTGCAGGCGGGGACGGAAATCACGCTGAGAATCGAGACGCCGCGCACCTTTGAGGTGCGCGACGCCTTTCTGTCCCTTCGGACGGAGCTGCCCGGAGGGACGGAGTGCCGGGAGCTTCCCATGCGCCGCGCAGAGCCCCGGGACTGTGGGTACGATGCCTTCGAGGGATCCTTTGCGCCGGGGGAGACGGGGCTTGCGTTCTATCACTTCACCCTCTGCCGCGACGGGGGACTGCCGTATTACTACGGAAAAATGGAACCCGACCCCGAGCATCCGGACATCACGGGCGGCATTTACAACACGCCGGAGGTGCCCGCGTGGCAGATTACGCTGTACCGGCCGCAGGATACGCCCGACTGGTTCGGAAAGGGCGTGACCTACGGCATCTTCCCCGACCGCTTTGCGCGCGACCCCTCGTGGCCTGCGGACAGACCGCTCAAGCCCTGGGGAGCCGACCCCGACTACAGACCCTCGCCCGACGGCATCACACGGCGGGAGGACTGCTTCGGCGGGAATCTGCGCGGCATCCGGGGCAGGCTTTCATATCTCGAGCGCCTCGGCGTGACGACGATTTACCTGAATCCCGTCTTCCGCGCCCGTTCGAATCACCGCTATGACACGGGGGACTATGAAAGCATCGATCCGCTGCTGGGAGACACGCGGGAATTTTCCGCGCTCTGCCGCGATGCGCATGCGCGGGGGATGCGGGTGCTGCTGGACGGCGTATTCTCGCATACCGGAGCGGATTCGCGCTACTTCAATGCCTTCGGAACCTACCCGGACACGGGTGCCGCGCAGTCTGCGGCCTCGCCCTATTACCCGTGGTATACCTTCCGGCACTGGCCGGACGACTACGAATGCTGGTGGGACGTGCGCAGCCTTCCCAGAGTCAACAAGGAGTCGGAGACGTATCTTGACTACATCGTGCGCGGGGAAAACTCCATCGTGCGCAGATGGCTGCGCGCGGGCGCGGACGGATACCGTCTGGACGTCGCGGACGAGCTGCCCGACCGCTTCCTGGAGGAGCTGCGCCGCGCCGTGCGCGAGGAAAAGCCCGATGCCGTCGTCATCGGCGAGGTCTGGGAGGATGCCTCGAACAAAATCGCCTACGGAAGACGGCGGTACTACTTCGCCGGGCGGCAGCTCGACGGTGTGATGAACTACCCGCTGCGCCGGGCGATCCTCGACTACCTTGCGGGGCGGGACGCGCTGTATTTCCGTCTGGAGACGGAGACGCTCATGGCGCACTACCCGCCGCAGGCGTTCGCGTCCGCGATGAACTTCCTCGGCACGCACGACACCGAGCGCATTTTGAACGTGCTGGGCTGCCGGCATCGCCCGGAGCGTGCGGAGGAGCGCGCCGGATACCGGCTGACGCCGCAGGAGCGCGCGCGCGGGGAGGCACTCGAGCGGCTGGCGTCCGCGATCCTCTACGCATGCCCCGGCTCGCCCATGCTCTATTACGGAGACGAGGCGGGAATGGAGGGCTTTGAGGATCCCTTCAACCGGCGCACCTTCCCGGAGAACCCCGAAAGCCCGCTCGGCGGGTGGTATGAGCTGCTCGGACAGTGCCGGAGGAGGATTCCCGCGCTGCAGCGGGGGGACTTCCGCATCCTCTGCGCCAAGGGAGGCGCACTGGCGTTTGAGCGGCGCCTCGGGGAACGCAGGCTGCTGTGCCTGTGCAACCGTGCGGACGCGCCGCAGACCTTTGACCTGCCTGCGGAGTCGGACGGGGAGAAGCTGCGCGACCTGCTGGGAAGCGCCCGCCCGGACACCGCGGGGGGAAGGCTGCGCTGTACCCTTCCGCCCGTGAGCGCGGCGTGGCTCGCCTGAAATACGGGGAAAAGCCCTTTCCCCGTGTGAGAGACTGCACGAAGATTTCGGGGGGAAAAGGCTTCCTGCGGATAAAAAAACAGGCATGATTGCGATCATGCCTGTTTTTTGCCGTGCCCGCCGAACGAACGGCTCTATGTTCATGGATTTGCTGCTGCAGACTCCCGTCCGTCGTCTTTTTCCAGAATCCCGCTGATGTCGGTGTTCTCCCCATCGAGGGTGAAGGTGACCGCCGTGCCGTCGTGGGTGAGCCTGTAGGTTTCGCCGGA
>CAVGLF010000007.1:0-28007 GCA_963630045.1 Butyricicoccaceae bacterium
AATAATTACGCGGACTGGCAAAATGACGAAAAGACTCTTGCAAAAGCGAAAATCATGTTATATAATGTTTTCATCAGGTTACGGCGAAATACAGATGCGCCGACCGCAATACAGAAAGGAGCAGCTGCCATGACTCATCGATTCTGGTCCCGAGCCCTCGTCCTACTGCTTGTCGCAGCACTTATGCTGACGACTGCGTGTTCCTCAGGAGGAAACACCGCCACAACTGCAGCCGCTACGGCGGCTGAAACGACTGCCGCCACCACCAAGGCAACGACCGCCGCCACCACGAAGGTCACCACGACGCTTTCGACCGGTGAGGTAACGACTGCCGCCACCTCCTCCGCGACGACCGCGCCGGTCACCGCCGACGCGCCGCACATCACCTGGTACTGCAACAACGGTCTGTGCACCGACAATGACATGGTTATGACGTACCTCCAGGAGTACATTCTGGCCGCCATCAACGTCGATGTCACCATCAACAATATGAGCGATGCCGACTATAAGGAAAAGATCCCGGTCATGATGAATGCCGGTACCGAGATGGACATGGTCATCTGCAACGCGTCCTTCGGCAACCCGATTTCCGACATGGTCAAGGTCAACGCTCTGCAGCCCGTCACCGAGTACAGGGATACCCTGCTGGCCGACACCGTTGCGGTTCTTCCGGATAACATCTGGAAGGATGCGACCTATGAAGGCGAGATCTGGGGCGTTCCGCTTTATAAGAACCGCGTCCGCAACTACGACTTCCTGTACAACAAGAACCTGGCCGAGCAGCTCGGCGTGGGCGAGTACATGGCCGACCTCCAGTGGGACTTCTATCCCGACCTGATGGAAGACCTGTACTACGTCAAGGATGCCATGGATGCCCAGGGCTTCTCCTATCAGTACATCACCACCCTTTCGGGTGCCGATTCCCCGCGCTGCTTCGCCGCCATCGATATCCTGCAGGGCGATAACCAGAAGAAGGCCTATGCCTCCACCAACATCGACGGCGAAGAGGGCATTTCCTCCGAGGGCTACGGCAAGGTCTACAACGTCTACGGCACGGACACCTTCTATGAGTGGTGCCACCTGGTCTATCAGTGGGTGCAGGACGGCCTGATCCCGCCGGATGATACCAAGAACATCGACCCGGACAACGCGCTGCGCACCAACGGCGAGCTCTTCGGCTGGGCCTCCTCCGGTCTGACCTCCATCGACCCGCACTCCTTCTCCAACGATTACGAGACCGTCCTCGTCCGTTCCGCGAAGGCTGTCGGTCTGTCCAACGCCTCCAACGGCGTCTTCTGCGTACCGGCTTCCTCCAAGAACGTCGAAGCGGCCTGCAAGCTCATGAACCTCACGAACTCCGATCCGTACCTTGCGACCTGCATGCGCTACGGCATCGAAGGAACCCACTGGATCTATGACACCGACGGTCAGGTCACCCTCGAGTTCGAAGGCTCCCGCAACAACGACGCCTCCAACCGCGGCTACTACTACTGGTACGGAGTGTTCTGGGGCAACCTGTTCATCGTCTCCCCGGCGAAGCAGTCCGCGAAGGCCACCTTCGTTGACGATATGTACGCTTTGAACGAGATCGGCTCCTCCGTCTCCAAGTACTACGGCTTCATCTTCGATGTCGGCTCCGTCAGCGACTATGTCGCCTCCATCGACAACGTTGTCAGCCAGTACCTCTCCCAGTGCGGCAACGGCCGTCTGGCCTCCATCGATGAAATCGACAAGACCCTCGACGCCTTCAACGAGGCCATGGCGGCGAACGGTCTGGACAAGGTCATCGCCGAGGCTCAGGTTCAGCTCGACGCCTACGCCGAGGCCAACGGTCTGAACTAAAAGCTTACAAAGCCTGGCGCTTCCGGCTTTCCCTCATGATGAGGGCGTAAGCCCGTCCGTGCCCTGAATTGCAGGACAAAGCGGCGGGAAACCCCGCAAAGGGGACGTGAAAATCAAAGTGCGAAGGGGGACGGAACACGCGTCCGTCCCCCTTCTTGCCTTATATGAGAAAACGCTTTTCCCCTCCCCGAAAAAAGTCCCGTCAGGAAAGCCGCTTATTCCACAAAAAAAGCACCCGTACGTCCCGCCCCCCAAAAAGGCGTTCCAATCCCCGAAATAAGGAGGCATTCACTCGTGCAGAAATTTCTGAAAGGCTTCAAAAAGGAGATCCGCAAAAACGGCGTGCTCTATCTCATGACGCTGCCGTCCATCGTGCTCCTGATTGCCTTCAACTACATCCCCACCTTCGGACAGCTGCTGGCCTTCAAGTCCTTTGACGTCCAGAAGGGAATCCTCCGCAGTCCCTGGAACGGCATTCAGAACTTCAAGTTCCTCTTCATGACCACCGACGCGTGGACGATCACGCGCAATACGGTCTGCTACAATGTCGTGTTCATCGTACTGAATCTGATTCTGTCCATCACGCTCGCCGTTGCGCTCAATGAGCTGCACTCCAAGCGGGCGGCGAAGGTCTTTCAGACGATCTTCATCATGCCGCATTTCCTGTCCATCGCCATCATCGCCATCATCGTTTTCGCGTTCCTCGGCACTTCCAACGGATTTGTGAATGTAATCCGCCGTGCTTTGGGCTTCAAGAACATCAACTGGTACTACAAGGTCGAGTTCTGGCCGGGCTTCCTCGTGTTTGTCAACGCGTGGAAGGGCGTCGGTTATTCCGCTGTCGTGTACCTGGCCTCCATCTCCGGCATCTCGCTGGAGTATTACGAGGCGGCCATGCTCGACGGCGCGACCAAGATGCAGCAGATTCGCTACATCACGCTGCCGCATCTGCGCTCCATCGCCACCATCCTCCTCATCATGTCCGTGGGCGGCATCTTCAACGGCGACTTCGGTCTGTTCTATACGGTCACCCAGAACACCGGACAGCTCTACCCCGTGACCATGGTCATCGATACCTACGTCTACAACGCTCTGATGACGCTCAACGACATCGGACGTTCCAGCGCGGCGACCTTCTATCAGACGATTGTCGGATTCGTCCTGGTCATCGCATCCAACGCCGTCGTCCGCAAGATTGACCCGGACAACTCCCTGTTCTGATGAAAGGAGGACATGTGAAAAATGGCAAAGAAGATTAAATCCGGCTTTGACGCCACCGTGCGCAATCATTTCAATATGATCAGCCCCGGGGCGAATGTCGCGCTCATGATCGTCATGATCCTTCTGGCAGCGCTGATCGTGCTCCCGCTGCTGCTCATCGTCATCATATCCTTCTCGTCCTCCCTGTCCATCGCGCATCGCGGCTACACCTTCTTCCCCGAAGAGTGGACGCTGATGGGCTATGAGTACCTCTTCAAGTCCGGCGAACAGGTCGCAAAGTCCTATCTGATCACGATCTTCTACACCGTGACCGGCACGGGCATCAGCCTTATCATCATGTCGATGTTCTCCTTCGTCCTGTCGCAGAAGCAGGTCAAGGCGCGCAAGTTCCTGACCTTCTTCCTGTACCTGACGATGCTCCTGCACTCCGGCATGGTCGCGCGCTACCTGATCTACACGCAGGTCTATCACATCGATGATACGATCTGGGTCTTCATCCTGCCGGGACTCGTCGGAGGCTACAACGTCTTCATATTGAGGACGTTCATCAACACGACGATTCCGGACTCGCTGTTCGAGGCGGCCAGAATCGACGGAGCGTCGGACTTCACGGTCTACTGCCGCATCGTCATGCCGCTCTTCAAGGCGGGTCTTGCGACCATCGGCCTGTTCAGAGTCGTCGGCATCTGGAATGAATGGTTCACGGGCTTCATGTACGTCAACGAGGCGACGAATCTCATTCCGCTGCAGACGCTGCTCATCAAGATTCAGAAAAACGTCGACTTCATCATGAACAACTCCGACTTCGCCATGAGCCCCGACGGACTGAATCAGCTGCGCAACCTGCCCAAGCAGTCCATGCAGATGGCGATCTTCGTCATCTCCACCGTCCCGATCCTCTGCGCCTACCCCTTCTTCCAGAAGTACTTCATCTCCGGCCTGACCATCGGCTCCGTCAAGGGCTAAATATAGGGGCACGCGCACTCCCGGGTGGAGGAAAAAAGAAAAGCATGGAAAGCGGCTCGTACAGCAAAGGGAGCATCATTCCCTGTACGGGCCGCTTTTTTTCGGGGGCTGACCGTGATGACACTTTCGTAGGGAAGGAGAGTAATTGAGCATGGAGATTTCCATCAATGTTCTGGCATTTTACGGAGCCGCTTCGGGCGAGGAGCCCGTGACGCCTGCGGGAGCCCTCGAACGGGCGCTTGCGGACGGGTGGCGCGTATTCGACTTTCCGCTGGCTCCCATGGCCTTCTATGACTCGGACTGGCGGGGGGAGATCTGGCGCGCCCTTGAGGTCTGCGCGCGCGGCGGCGGCGAGATCCGCTATACGCACCTGCCCTTCCGCTTCCCGTGGGAGGCGGAGACGGAGGAAAACTGGGCGGCGTTTGACGCGAGGATGAGCTGCGCGCTGGAGGCGGCGTATATGCTCGGCGTACGGTACGCGGCGTTCCATCCCTATACGACGCAGGTGCCCGCGGAGTGCTACGATGCCGCTCCCTGCCGCGAGGCCGCCGTGCGGCATCTTCTGCCGTGGCTGGAGAAGGCCGACCGGCTGGGCGTGCGGATCTGTGCGGAAAATCAGCAGGGAGACGAAAACTGCCGTCCCTGCCGCCGCTACTGCGCGAGAATCGAGGAGCTGTGCGCCCTTGCGGATGAGCTGCGGCTGCCGGGGATTGTCTGGGACTCCGGACACGGGCATATCGCGGGTCATGTCCAGTCCGAGGCGCTGCGGATGGCGGGAAAGCGCGTGAAGCTCCTGCACATCCACGACAACGACGGCTGCCGCGACCTGCATCTGCCGCCGTACCAGGGCTCCATCGACTGGGAGGACTTCCTGCGCGGCCTTGCGGACATCGGCTTTGACGGAGACCTCAACTACGAGCAGGAGCTGCGCGGCATCCCGTCGGCGCTCCGCGCACCAATAATCCGCTACCTGAGGGAGGTCGGGGAGAGCTTTGCCGGAAAGCTCCGGCAGCTGAAGGCCGAAAACGCGTGAATCGCACCATACTCCCCCGTGGGGAGGGGGTGCGCTTCCATCCGGGGGGAAAATATATCCCGCCCTTTATGGCAGTACGCACAAAGGGGGGAAAAAGCATGAAAAAACCGCACAGGGCTCAAACCTTCCCGTATCGGGGGGGGAAAAGAGCCCTGCGCGGTTTTTTGATTTATTGTGAAATGCATCCCTGTGATGAGCGTTATCCGACGGAATCGGCACCCGGAATGTGCGTATAGGTCACGCCCACGGCGAAGGCCAGCGGGGTGACGGTACACTCGGACGCGTCGGCGTCTCCCAAAAGCTCCGCACATGAGTAGTCCGCGGGGAGCGTCGTGCGGCGCAGGAGAAGGTCCCATGAGCCGTCCCCGAGCGCCCGGAGGTAGTCGCCGTCCGTCCGCGCATCGAGCGTGACGGGAAGCCCCGCCGCCGCAAGCTGCTCCGAAATGCGCTCTGCCAGATCGCGCAGCGTACCGGCATCGTCGCAGAAGAGGAGCACGGCATCCTTCTCCCGTCCCGTGCCGGTCAGCGGAGCGGCCGCCGCCGCAAATGCCTCCCGTGCGGCATCCTCCGCGTCCTGCGTCCACGAATCCGCCCATGAGGGGACGAAGAGATACGCGGGCACGAGCCACTCCGAGGCAAAAGCCTCGCGGTCGATGGCGGCTGCTGCGGCCAGACGTGCGTCAGCCTCCCGGAAGCGGCGGGACTCCGTATTGAAGCTCAGACTGTAGAGGATGCGCGAGTACGCCGGCTCATGGTAGGAGCGGCCGTGGGGAAAGACGGCATCCGGCTCCGAGCCGAACACCGTCAGGGACGCAAGCGCCCCGGACTGATAGGCGGTGAGCGCCTCCCCGGGCGAGGAGACCTCGACCAGCGTATAGCAGGCCGCGCCGTCGCGGTCGCAGAGCGTCGAGCCTTCCACGAGATAGCTCCCGCTGGGCAGGGGAAACTGCGCGCCGCCCGAATCCTTTTTCAGAATGGGGATGCGTCCGAGCAGGGCTTCGACATCGGTGTCCCCGGGAAGCCCCGACACGACGAGCGTTTTCCCGTCGGACTCGGCAGCCAGGCCGGAGCGCCGCAGACTGTAGACGACGTCCTCCAGCGTGATGCTCTGCCCGTCGGCGAAAACCTGGTCCGTGCGCAGGGAGAAGCGGTGCTCGCCCGTCTCCAGAACCGAGTGGACGCGCACGAGATCGCCGTAGGTCTCATCGTAGAGCCGCCGGTATAAAAGACGGGCAAGCTCGCCGTCCACGCCCTCCGCGGAGTCGGGGGAAAATTCCGGCGTATAGGCCAGGCCGGGCACGCGGACGCTTTGAACCTCCGCGGCCTCGGTGTGCGGACGCACGTAGGTGGAGGTCGCGGCGGCGGCGGAGGCGCGCGCCTCTCCGATGAGCGCCTCCAGCTCCGCATCGGCGGAGCAGCCGCCGAGCGGCACGAGAAGCGTCAGCGCGCAGAGCGCCGCGATTACTCGTTGCGCCCGCAGCATTTCTTGTACTTCTTTCCCGAGCCGCAGGGGCAGGGGTCGTTGCGTCCGGGCTTTTCCTTGTGCCGCGCGGGGCGCGGACGATCCGTGCCGTCGCTGCGGGTATCGGTCGTGATCTTCGCCACCTGCTGGCGCTGCGGCGCTTCCTTCGAGCGCAGCCGCAGCGAGAAGAGGATGCGCACGGTCGTCTCGCGGATCTCGCGGACCATGGCATCGAACATCTCATAGCCCTCGCGCTTGTACTCGACGACGGGGTCATGCTGCGCATAGGCGCGCAGGCCGATGCCCTGACGCAGCTCCTGCATGCAGTCGAGCTGATCCATCCACAGACGGTCGACGGTCTGCAGCAGGAAGACGCGCTCCGCCTCGCGCATGAGGGGCTCGCCGATCTCGGTCTCCTTTTCGGCGTAGCGCACGGCGGCGGCTTCGTGGAGCTTTTCGCACAGCGCGGGCTGCTCGAGGGAGGCAAGCTCCGGGTCGTCAAGCGTACCTGCGGGGAAGAGATAGGACAGCGCCGGCTTCAGCGTATCCAGCGCCTCCTGCGTCGTGTGGCGGTTGTCGCCGTAAATGCCCCGGACGGCTTCGTCGATGACGGAGTTCGTCATCTTCACGATGGCAGGGCGCAGATCCTCGCCGTTGAGCACCTCCATGCGCTGCTTGTAGATCGTCTGGCGCTGGACGTTCATGACATCGTCGTACTCCAGAACGCGCTTACGGGACTCGAAATTGCGTCCCTCGACGCGCTTCTGCGCGCTTTCGATGGCGCCGGTGAGGATCTTCTGGTCAATCGGCGTATCCTCGTCGATGCCCATCGACTCCATCATGTTCTGGACGCGCTCGGAGCCGAACAGACGCATCAGGTCATCCTCCATGCTGAGGATGAAGCGGGAGGCGCCGGGGTCGCCCTGACGGCCGGAGCGTCCGCGCAGCTGGTTGTCGATGCGGCGGCTCTCATGCCGCTCTGTGCCCAGGATGAAGAGGCCGCCCGCAGCACGGACACGGTCGCCGTTTTCGCGCACCTCGACGGAGTACTGCTCGACCAGCTCCTTGTATACGGCTCTGGCCTCAAGGATGGCGGGGTCGGAGGTCTCGGCAAAGCCCGTGGCCTCCGTCACGACCTCCTCGGGGTAGCCGCGGCGGTAGAGCTCGTTTTCAGCCAGATAGTCGGCGTTGCCTCCGAGCTTGATGTCGGTGCCTCGGCCGGCCATGTTCGTGGCGATCGTGACGGCGCCGAACTTGCCGGCCTGCGCAACGATCTGAGCCTCGCGCTCATGGTGCTTGGCGTTCAGAACCTCGTGCGCGATGCCCTCCTTTTTGAGCATGGAGGACACCAGCTCCGAGACCTCGATGGAGATCGTGCCGACCATGATGGGCTGACCGCGCTCGACGCATTCGCGTACCTGCTGCACGACGGCGCGGTACTTCGCGGCCTTCGTGCGGTAGACCGTATCGGGGTAGTCTACGCGGATGACGGGCTTGTTCGTCGGGATTTCGACGACATCCAGATTGTAGATGGCGCGGAACTCCTGCTCCTCGGTCAGAGCCGTACCGGTCATGCCGGAGAGCTTCTTATACAGGCGGAAGAAGTTCTGGAAGGTGATGGTCGCAAGCGTCTTGCTCTCGTTTTCGACCTTTACGCGCTCCTTGGCCTCGATGGCCTGATGCAGTCCCTCGGAGTAGCGGCGGCCGTACATGAGGCGTCCTGTGAACTCATCGACGATGATGACCTGATTGTCGCGCACGACGTAGTCGACATCGCGCTGCATGATGCCGCGCGCCTTGATGGCCTGATTGATGTGATGCAGCAGCGTCGTGTTCTCGGCATCGGTGAGGTTTTCCACGCCGAAGCGCTCCTCGGCGTGGCGCACGCCCTGAGGCGTGAGCGTCGCGGTGCGCGCCTTCTCGTCGACGATGTAGTCGGCATCGATGTCGTCCTGCTCCTGCTTGGTGTCCTCTTCCTTTAAGCGCAGCACCTTGCAGGTGGCGGCAAAGGCATCGGCCTGTCCGTACAGCGGCGAGCTCTCCTCGGCCTGTCCGGAGATGATGAGGGGGGTACGCGCCTCATCGATGAGGATGGAGTCGACCTCGTCGACGATGGCGAAGGCATGACCGCGCTGCACCATGTTCTTCTTATAGATCGCCATGTTGTCGCGCAGATAGTCGAATCCCAGCTCGTTGTTCGTGCCGTAGGTGATGTCGCAGGCGTAGGCCGCGCGGCGCTCGTCGCTCGTCATGTCGTGTACGATGAGTCCGACGGTGAGCCCCAGAAAGCGGTAGACCTTGCCCATCCACTCCGAGCCGTGACGCGCGAGGTAGTCGTTGACCGTGACGATGTGCACGCCCTCGCCGGTGAGCGCGTTGAGGTAGGCCGGCAGCGTCGCCACCAGCGTTTTGCCCTCACCGGTCTTCATTTCGGCGATGCGTCCCTGGTGCAGGATGATGCCGCCGATGAGCTGGACGCGGAAGGGCGTTTCGCCCAGCACGCGCGTGGCACCCTCGCGGACGTTGGCGAAGGCCTCGGGCAGGAGCTGGTCGAGCGTCTCGCCGTTCTGATAGCGGGACTTCAGCTCCTGCGTCTTGTCTCGCAGCTCGTCGTCGGTCTTGCCCCTGTATTCATCCGCCAGAGCCTCGATCTTCCGTACGATGGGCTCGATGCGGCGGATCTCATGATCGGAATGCGTGCCGAAAATCTTTGCAAAAATACCAGCCATGTCTGTTATCTCTTCCTTTTTGGGGGATGGTTCAGATTGTATGCGCAGCAAGCGCTTCGTAATACGAAAGGTTCTCCAGCGCCTGACGCGTGCCTTCCTCGAAGGGCTCGGGACCGCCGAATTCGAGGGAATAGAAGCCGTTGTAGCCCGCGCCGGCAAGTATGGAGAGGCAGGCGACCATGTCGATGACGCCGTGACCGGGAATGGTGTCGCGCAGCCAGCCTCCCGAGCGGGTGCGCAGCCAGCCCCGTCCGGGGCAGGGCGCCGAGCCGGGCTTGTACAGGTAGTCCTTGACGTGGACGTGCAGGATGCGGTCGGAAAAGCGCCCGATGAAGCTCTCCGGCGTTTCGTCCGCGAAGAGGATATTGCCGAAATCGGCGCAGATGCCGGTATTCGGGCGGTCAAGCGCCGCAAGGAAGCGCGCGAAGCGCTCCGCTCCGTTGAAGAAAAAGCCCTGATCCTCGTAGATGACGCGGAGTCCCGCACGGGCGGCATAGTCCGCGACCTCACCCGCGCGCTCTGCCACCTCGTCGAACACGCGCTCAAAGGAGGGCGCGCCCACGGGCGTGGGGCGAAGTCCGGGCACGAGCGTATGATGAAGAAGGGGCGCGCCGCAGGCGGCGGTCATGTCGACAAGACGCTTCAGCCGGTCGACGCTGTCGCGTCCCTGCTCGCCCGACAGATCGATGCCCAGGGAGACGCAGGGGACGGCCATATTCTCCTCACGCAGGATGTGCCCAAGCTCACGCGCCTGCGCTGTCGTCTGAAAGGCAGGACAGGGGTACGGCTCCACGCCGTCAAAGCCCAGAGCCCGGGCGTACCGTACGGCCTCCGCCGCGCCGCGCTCCGTCATGCATCGGGCAAATCCGGAAAACATGCTTTTCTTCATACGGTGTCCCCTTTCCTTCCGGGAAAAAAGTGCGCGAAAATAACCGGGCAAACGGATCCACGCTCCATTATAGCACAGCGCGCGGGAAAACAAAAGGCTTTTTCGTGAATTCGGGGCGCGAAATATACGGGGGGGAAAAAAGGGGGAGCCTGATGAAGCGGGGGGCAGAGAGAAAAGGGGGGGGAAAAAGCCGCGGGCGGGGGACATCGGGATATCTGTGTGTGTGTAAGCTTCAAAAAAAAAAGTCCGATTCTTCCTCACGGCGGGGGGAGAATCGGACTTTTTTTGAAAACTCGTGCGGACGGGAATCAGTCGCAGATCTCCACGTTTACGCGCGTGTCGCGATGATTCGCCGCGGAACGCATGATGGTGCGGAGCTCGCGGGCAATGCGGCCCTGACGGCCGATGACCTTGCCCATGTCCTCCTTGGCAACGCGCAGCTCGAGAGTGATCTCACGCCCGTCCTCAGAGGGGACCTCGCGCACGTCGATCGCGTCCGGCGTGTCCACCAGCTCACGAACGATGTAGACGAGTAAATCCTTCAGGCTCGTTTCCATTAAACAATACCCGCTTTTTTCAGCAGCGCCTTCACGGTGTCAGAGGGCTGCGCGCCGTTCTTGATCCAGGTGAGCGCACGCTCGCCGTCAATCTTGATTTCCGACGGCTCGACCAGGGGATTGTAGGTGCCGATCTCTTCGATGAAGCGACCGTTGCGCGGATAACGGGAATCGGCCACCACGACACGATAATAAGGAGCCTTCTTCGCGCCGACTCTGCGCAGTCTGATCTTGACCATAGCTTTGTTACCTCCGGTAATCTGACTCTCACGGGGGACTTATGTGCCGCCCGCGGAGCGTTTTTATTGGTTTTTTGGGATATATCGTCAAAACGGCAGTTTGAACTTGCCGCCCTGTCCGCTGAATTTCTTGCTGTGCGTACCCTTCATGCGTCCCAGAGACGCCATATCGGGCATACTGCCGCGTGCCAGCTGCTTCGAAAGACCCTTGAGCATGTCGAACTGCTTTAGCAGACGGTTGACATCCTCCAGCTTCTGGCCGCAGCCTGCGGCGACGCGCTTCTTGCGCGACATGTTCAGAAGCGAGGGATCCTTCCGCTCGGCCGGCGTCATGGAGAGCACGATGGCCTCCACGCGGGCAAACTGCTTTTCGTCGACCTTCATATTTTTCAGGTCGGACTGCTTTACGCCGGGCATCATGCTCATCAGAGCCTGCGCCCCGCCCATCTTCTTGAGCTGCTTGAGCTGGTCGAGGAAGTCGTTCAAGTCCAGACGCGACTGCGCCATCTTCTTCTCGAGCTCCGCGGCCTGCTTCTCGTCGTAGCTCTCCTGCGCCTTCTCGATGAGGGTGAGGACATCGCCCATGCCGAGGATGCGCGAGGCCATGCGGTCGGGATGGAACTGCTCGATGCCGTCGAGCTTTTCGCCTGTGCCGGCGAACTTGATCGGCTTGCCCGTTACGGCCCGCACGGACAGCGCCGCGCCGCCTCGGGCATCCGCATCGAGCTTCGTCATGAAGACGCTGTCGATGCCGAGCTGGGAATCGAAGCCCGTTGCCGCATTCACCGCGTCCTGACCGGTCATGGCGTCCAAAAAGAGCATGATCTCGGTCGGATTCACCGCGGCCTTGATGTCGCACAGCTCCGTCATGAGCGCGTCATCGATGTGCAGACGGCCTGCCGTATCGATGAAGACCATGTCGTTGCCGTTTTTCACGGCATGCTCCACGCCGGCGCGCGCGATCTCAACGGGATTGCCCTGTCCCATCTCGAAGACGGGCACGCCCACCTGGGAGCCGACAACCTGCAGCTGCGTGATGGCGGCGGGACGGTAGACGTCGCAGGCGACGAGCAGGGGACGCTTGTGGTACTGGCGCTTGTAGAGGCTTGCCAGCTTGGCACCGTTGGTCGTCTTACCGGCGCCCTGGAGGCCGACCAGCATGATGACCGTCGGAGGCTTCGGCGCGATGCGCAGCGTTTCGGCTGTGCCGCCCATCAGCGCGCAGAGCTCATCGTTGACGATCTTGATGACCTGCTGCGACGGGGTCAGGCTTTCCAGCACATCCGCGCCCGTTGCCTTTTCCGTCACCTTCGCGATGAAGTCGCGCACCACGCGGTAGTTGACATCGGCATCGAGGAGCGCCGTGCGCACCTCGCGCATGACCTCCCGGATATCGGCTTCCGTCAGACGGCCGCGTCCCTTTAACTTTTTGAACGCCTGCGACAGGCGGTCGGATAAGCTTTCAAATGCCATGTTTTTACTCCAACGTTATCCTTGCGTCCAGACGTCGGACAGCTCCGACGCGGCTTTGCGCACATCCTGAATGAGTCCGGCGGCTCTGGGGTTGCGGAAGCCCGTCCGGTTGATGACGTCCAGCGCGTCCGCAGCATGCAGGATTTTCTCCCGCGCTGCCTCGCACGCCTCCACTCTGGCCAGCAGCCCGAGCTTTTCCTCGAACTCCCGCAGAGCGGCCTCCGCGTGACCGATGGCGTCGCGTGCACCCTGACGCGTGATGCCCGCCTCCTCGGAGATTTCCGCCAGCGACAGATCCTGCTCGTAATACAGCTCAAACAGCTCCCGCTGTCTGGGTGTCAGCAGCGCGCTGTATACGTCATACAGACGCGGCAGAACGACCAGATCCTTCGGCATACCAAAAACCTCCCGCGATCCTCTTTTTTGGGAGAACCGACATTTCAGATGTGTAAAGCTGAAAGCCTTTACACTATATCACAGACCGTTCCGTTTGTCAAGCTTTTTTTGCTTCGGATGGGTACCGCACATTTGTGCATGAAAAAACCGCGTCGAAGGGGGAAAATTCGACGCGGCTTTCATGGTGAATTCCGGCGGTTTACTGCGGATCCTCCGTCTGATTCAGGCTGCGGCGGCGTGCGAGATTGAGGCTTCCCTCGCGCATATGCGAAAGGTTTTCCAGAGCCTTGCCCGTGCCGTAGGCCACGCAGGAGATGGCATCGTCCGCGATATGCGCGGGCAGTCCCGTGCGTTCGCCGAGCATTTTGTCAAAGCCCCAGATGAGGCAGCCGCCGCCCGTGAGCATCGCGCCCGTGTGCGCGATGTCCGTGACAAGCTCGGGCGAGGTGCGCTCGAGCACGGCGTGAATGGCATCGAGGATGGTGGAGGTGACCTCCTCCGTGGCCTCCATCGTGTCCGTGGAGGTGACGGTGACGCTGCGGGGCATGCCCGTCAGCAGGCAGCGTCCGCGCACCTCAAGGGACTTTTCCTCCGGACGCGGGTAGACGCAGCCGATGTTGATCTTGATCTCCTCCGCCGTGCGCTCGCCGATGAGCAGATTATGGCGGCGGCGCAGGTAGCGGATGATGGCCTCGTTGTAGCGGTCTCCTCCGCAGCGCACGGAGTCGGACTCGACGATCTCGCCCATGGACAGCACGGCGATGCTTGTCGTGCCGCCGCCGATGTCGATGACCATATTGCCCTGCGGACGGTCAATCTCAAGTCCCGCGCCCAAAGCTGCCGCCATGGGCGCCTCGATGAGATAGACGCGCCGCGCACCCGCATGCATGCCCGCATCCACGACGGCGCGCTCCTCGACCTCGGAGATATCCGACGGAACGCAGATGACGAGGTTCGGACGCAAAAGCTTCGAGCCGGGGACGCGGGAGAGGAAGGCACTGAGCATCCGCTCCGCCATTTCGTAATCGCTGATGACGCCGTCGCGGATGGGACGCACCGCCGCAATCGTGCCGGGCGTGCGTCCGAGCATCTTCTGCGCGGCGCTTCCCGCCTCCAAAAGCTCGCCGGAGCCGCGGTCCAGCGCGACAACCGAGGGCTCACGGAGCGCGATGCCCCGACCCTTTACATAAATCAGCACCGAGGAGGTGCCCAGATCGATTCCCAGATCCCGTCCGAACAAGATGGATTCCCCGCCTTCCGCATGCCATAGCTATTTCCATAGCTGTTCCCATGCTTCATTTTCTTATATTATAGGGGGAAGAACCCCGGTTTGTCAAGCGGAATGCGCTCTGCGGGAGCGGGGAAAAAGCCTTGCAATCCACGGGCGGATGTGGTATGATAGATGAAACGGGACACAAACCCGAAAACGAAACCGGAATTGACACGCGCGATGCATTTATTTACAAAAGGGAGGGCAAATTTCCATGTATACGCTGACTGCCAGCAACGGCTGGTTCTGCGGAGAGGAATACGACAAGCCCGCACAGGCTGCTGCCTTCGGCTTCAAGGCCATGGAGGTCCTGGGATGGAAAAACCTGGATCTGCCGCGGCTGAAGAAGGCCTATGACGACGCCGGAATGGTCATCTCCGCAATCAACTTCGGCTCCGTGGATCCCGAAAAGCAGGCGCTGCTTGACTGGAGCCACGGCATTGTCCACGATGATGCGAGGGAGGCCTTCCTGGGCGCGATCGAGGAATCCATCGCGGCGGCGAAGGTGCTGGGCGTACACAACATCGTCATCACCTCCGGCAACGAGATTCCGGATGTGCCGCGCGAGACGCAGCACGCGAGCCTGGTCTGCAACATCCGCGAAGCGGCGAAGCTTGCGGAAGCGGCGGGTGTGACACTCGTGCTGGAGCCTTTGAACCGCATCATTTCGCACAAGGGACACTACCTCAATACCACTGCCGAGGCGGTTGCCATCGTCCGCGAGGTCGGAAGCCCCGCGGTCCGCGTGCTCTACGATGTCTTCCATCAGCAGATCACCGAGGGCAACATCATCAACAACATCCGCGACAACATCGGGTATATCGGCCACATCCACATCGGCGACGTGCCCGGACGCAAGCAGCCCGGCACGGGTGAGATCAACTATCCCGCGGTCTTCCGCGCCATTGCCGACACCGGATACTCCGGCTTCGTCGTCTTCGAGTGCGGCATCACCGAGGATGTTGCGACCGTATGCCGCAAGATGTGGGCCATGCAGCCGGCGCAGTAATTCCTCCGTATTCCCGCCCTACTTTTTTTAAAGATAGAAAGGACCTGTATTACCATGGATTTCATGATTGAAACCTCCGCGCGTCACGTTCACGTCACGAAAGAGCATCTGGAGATTCTCTTCGGAGAGGGCTACGAGCTCCACGTCAAGAAGATGCTGTCCCAGCCCGGACAGTTTGCCTCCGAGGAAAAGATCCGCGTGAAGGGCAGCCGCTCCGAGTTCCCGGCGGTCTCCATCCTGGGACCGGTTCGCTCCGCGACTCAGGTCGAGCTGTCCCTGACCGATGCCCGCAGCATCGGCGTGACCGCGCCCGTGCGTGAGTCCGGCGACATCGCGGGCTCCGGCAGCTGCGAGCTTATCGGACCCTGCGGCTCCGTCACCATCAGCGAGGGTGTCATCTGTGCCAAGCGTCACATCCACATGACCCCCGAGGATGCCGCCGCCTTCGGCGTGGAGAACGGCCAGATCGTCAGCGTTGAGACGCACGGCGACCGTCCGCTGGTCTTCGGCGATGTCGTCATCCGTGTCAGCCCGAAGTATGCGCTCGCCATGCACATCGACGTCGACGAGTGCAACGCCGCGGGACTGGGCGCGGGTGCGCGCGGAGAGATCGTCAAGTAAGCTGCGCACGCCTCTCCTTCCTGCTGCACCGGAAGTACCGTGAGCCGGAATCTCCTCCTGTAAAAGGGGGAGATTCCGGCTTTTTGCTGCACCGCCGGGACTGCCGTATTCCGGGAGAGCTTCTTTGGTGGTCGGGGAGTGCCCCGAACCCCCTTTTTCGCGCACGGCGTCCTCCTTCGCCCGGGGCTGCCGTGATTTTGGGAGAGCTTCTTTGGTGGTCGGGGAGTGCCCCGAACCCCCTTTTTCGCGCACGGCGTCCTCCTTCGCCCGGGGCTGCCGTGATTTTGGGAGAGCTTCTTTGGTGGTCGGGGAGTGCCCCGAACCCCCTTTTTCGCGCACGGCGTCCTCCTTCGCCCGGGGCTGCCGTGATTTTGGGAGAGCTTCTTTGGTGGTCGGGGAGTGCCCCGAACCCCCTTTTTCGCGCACGGCGTCCTCCTTCGCCCGGGGCTGCCGTGATTTTGGGAGAGCTTCTTTGGTGGTCGGGGAGTGCCCCGAACCCCCTTTTTCGCGCACGGCGTCCTCCTTCGCCCGGGGCTGCCGTGATTTTGGGAGAGCTTCTTTGGTGGTCGGGGAGTGCCCCGAACCCCCTTTTTCGCGCACGGCGTCCTCCTTCGCCCGGGGCTGCCGTGATTTTGGGAGAGCTTCTTTGGTGGTCGGGGAGTGCCCCGAACCCCCTTTTTCGCGCACGGCGTCCTCCTTCGCCCGGGGCTGCCGTGATTTTGGGAGAGCTTCTTTGGTGGTCGGGGGGCACCCCGAACCCCCTTTTTCGCCTGTGGGGAGCCCCTTCGCCAAAAGTCGTGCGATGCGAAAAAGGAGCTCGAGCCCTCTCGACCATAAAAAACCCCTTCGGGAGTACGGCAGTCTCGAGTCGAGGAGGAACACCGAACGAAAAAAGGAGCTCGAGCCCTCTCGACCATAAAAAACCCTTCGGGAGTACGGCAGCTCCGGATGCTCCCGCCCCTGCGGGAAGGATGATGGTTCCCTCGGGATGAAAAAGAAAGAAGAGCTCGGATTTTCCCCTCTGACGGGAGAAAATCTGAGCTCTTCCGGATATATTTCACTGCCCGGGACAAAAGGAGTGCGGTGCGAAGGAGGGGATCAGTCTTCGGAATCCTCGTCCTCTTCTTCGTCTGCCTCCATGAGGTAGAACGCGCGAATCGCCTTCGCGGTCATGTAGACATCGAGCTTGGAGACGACCTCGAACGGCGCGTGCATGGAGAGCACCGGCACGCCGACGTCGACGGTTTCAATGTTGCGTACGCCCATGAACGCCGCGACCGTGCCTCCGCCGCCCTGATCGACCTTGCCGAGCTCGCAGAAGTGGTAGACGATGCCCGCATCGTCGAAGGCGCGGCGCAGTCTCGCGAGATACTCCGCATGCGCATCGTTGCAGCCGGATTTGCCGCGCGAGCCCGTGTACTTCGCAACGCCCATGCCGTAGTTCGCATAGGAGGAGTTGTTCTTCTCATATGCCTCCGCATACAGCGGATCGAAGGCCGCGCTGACGTCGGCGGAGAGGCACTCGGAGTTCCCCAGGCAGTCCAGCAGATCGACGCCCTGGGAGCGGCACAGCTGGGATACGAACATGTCGAAGTACTCCGACTGCATGCCGGTCGAGCCGACGCTGCCGATTTCTTCCTTGTCCGCCAGAATGCATACGGCGGTCTTCTCCGGGGAGCGCAGCGAGAAGATGGCGTTCAGCTCGGCGAAGGCGCAGCTGCGGTCGTCCTGGCCGTAGCCGCCGACAAGGGCGCGGTCGAAGCCGACATCCGCCGCCGGAAAGGCCGGTACGACACTGAGCTCCGCCGACAGGAAGTCCTCCTCCGTGATGCCGTACTGCTCGTTCAGCATCGCCAGCACGGTCAGGCGTACGCGGTCGGACTCCGAGGACTCGCCCGTGGGCAGGGAGCCGCACAGCACGCGCAGATTCTCGCCATTTACGGCCTCGGAGGCGCTCTTCGCCATCTGATCCTTTCCCAGATGCGGCAGCAGATCCGTGATCGTGAAGACGGGGTCTCCCGGATGCGTGCCGATCTCGATGTCCACGACGCCGCCGTCCTTCAGCGCGACGACGCCCATGAGCGCCAGCGGGATGGTCGTCCACTGGTACTTCTTGATGCCTCCGTAGTAATGCGTGCGCAGCATGCACAGCTCGCCTGCCTCCTCATGCAGCGGGCAGGGCTTCAGATCCAGACGCGGCGCGTCCACATGAGCCGCCGCGATGCGGATGCCCTCGGACAGGCTGCGGCGTCCGATGACCGCCAGCAGGACGGACTTTGCACGGTTGACGGCGTAGACGCGGTCTCCCGCATGGAGCTCCATGCCGGGGCGGTAGGGGACAAAGCCCGCGCTTTCGGCGATGTGGACGGTATAGCGGGCGGCGGCGCGCTCGGTGCGGGCGTGATTCAGAAAGGTCTTATATTCCTCGCCCAGCGCGAAGATCGCTTCCTTTCCGGCGTCGTCGATCCTGTCATATCCGTTTTTCGGCGTGTAGAAAAGCTTTTCGCGTAGATCCTTCATGTCCGTTCTCCTTATCCAGTTTTGATAGAGTTCGACGGCAGACTCGGCAAGACGGTCAAGCCCGCCGGTGTTTTCCAGAATACAGGTGCAGTGCGAGCGGAAGAATGCGTCGTCGTGCTGCGCCCGGATACGGGCGCGCAGGGCGTCCTCGGGAAGACCGTCACGCTCGGACAGACGGCGCAGCCGCAGCTCGGGCGGAGCCAGCACGGCAGCCGTCGTATCGCAGAGGGCATCCGCGCCCGCTTCGAAGAGCGTCGGCGCATCCAGTACGACGGATGCTGTGCCCGCCTCGCGCAGCTCGTGCAGCCGCTGACGGATGGCGCGCATGACGGCGCGGTGCGCGATGGTGTTGAGGCGCTCAAGAGCCTCGGGGGAGGCGAATACCACGCCCGCAAGCCGCCGGCGGTCGACGCCGCCGGAGCCGTCGGCGCAGTCGGGGAAGGCCGCGAGGAGCGCACGGCGCAGGGGCTCGTCGTGCAGGAGCATATCGTGATAGAGCGCGTCGCAGTCGAGAACATACGATCCGAGCCCGGCAAGGATGCGTCCGACCTCGCCCTTTCCGGCGCCGGAGGGGCCGGTCAATCCCAGAATCCGCATGTCAGCCCTCCACGCTTACAAGATGGAAGCCCGCGGCGCGGCGCAGTCGGTTCGAGACGGCGAGCTCCACGCCCCGGTCTCCGGGACACTGGGCAAGGATGGAGGACGCGCCGCACTCGTCCAGGCGGCGCAGGGCATCGAAGAGGTTATGCGCCAGCGTGAGCGGCTCGCGCCAGGAGCCGTAGACGATCTCCGGCACGCCGCCGAAGGTGCCGCGAAACTCCTCATAGCAGAGCACGGCGCAGTCCGGAGTTACATCCTGCCGGATGCGCCCGGCCGTCGCCTCGGGACGTCCCAGGTAGGCGGTCATGGGCGCGAGCGGCGCGTAGTGGCGGTACTTCATTCCCGGGCAGCGCGGAGCGCCCTCGACGGGACGGCTGACGCCGGGGTCGATGATGATCTCGGCGTCGGGCAGCGCGACGGCGATCATCTCCGGGGTGATGCCTCCGGGGCGCAGCACGCGGATCTGTCCGGGCGCTACGGCAACGATGGTGGACTCCAGTCCCACGCCGCAGCTGCCGCCGTCCATGATGGCCTCCACACGGCCCTCGAGGTCATGCACCACATGATCAAAGGTCGTCGGCGAGGGATGCCCCGACAGATTCGCCGAGGGCGCGGCGATGGGCACTCCGGCGGCGCGGATGACGGCCTGAGCCGCCGGGTGGGAGGGAAAGCGCACGGCTACGGTATCGAGCCCCGCCGTGACGGCATCGGGCACGATTTCCGTGCGCGGCAGGATCATCGTGAGAGGACCCGGCCAGAAGATGCGCGCCAGCGTCCACGCCTCCTCCGGGATTTCGCGCCAGAGGGTGGGCAGGGCATCGAGCGAGGCGACATGCGCGATCAGGGGATTGTCCGAGGGACGTCCCTTGGCCTCATAGATGCGGCGCACGGCGGCGGCATCCAGCGCATTCGCGCCGAGGCCGTAGACCGTTTCGGTCGGGAAGACGCAAAGCTTCCCCGAACGCAGGAGCTGTCCTGCAAGCTCCGCGTCCCGGGGGGTTAAATGTAGGGTTTCCATATTGCTCCTTATGCAGTGTTTACGCGGAAGGCAGGGCCTCCCGCGTATGCACCGCGCAGGCTGCGGGCTTTTCGCGGCACCTTTTTCAGGGGTGGAGTGCCGGGAGGGGCAGCCTTATGTTGTATTGCTTATTTTCCGTCCTTTTTTTCGTCGCCGACGGGATCCTTCGCCTCCGGATGCTGACGGATGAACTCATCGTAGGAGGGATCATTCGGAGGAATCCACAGCGGAACCTGATCGGACTTTGCGGAGGCGGCCTCACGGGCCTCCGTCTCTGCCGCGGCCTTCTTCGCTTCCTCATTGCGGCGATTCTGCTCGTCGCGGGCGCTCTGCAGGTCACGGTCGATGCTTTCGGGCGAGTCGCCCGCCATCAGGCGCTTGAAGGTATCGCCGTCCATCGTCTCATGGCTCAGGAGAAACTCCGCCACGGTGTGGAGGCTGTCCATATGCGCACGCAGGATCTCCTCGCACTTCGAGTACGCGTTTCCGATGATGCGGCGGATCTCACCGTCGATCTCCGAGGCGACCTTCTCGGAATAGTTGTGCGTGGCGGTGAAATCGCGTCCGAGGAAGACCTCGTCGTGATCCGAGCCGTAGCAGATGGGTCCCAGCTCGTCGCTCATGCCGTACTTCGTCACCATTTTGCGGGCGATGTCGGTGCTGCGCTGGATGTCGTTGGATGCGCCGGTGGAGATGTCGTTCAGCACGAGCTTCTCGGCGACTCTGCCGCCCAGAAGCGCCACCATTTCCTCCAGCATCTCGCTTTTGGACATGTAGCTCTTATCCTCGGAGGGGAGGTTCAGATTGTAGCCTCCGGCGCGTCCGCGGGGGATGATGGAAATCTGATGCACGGGATCCTGCGTGGGCAGGAAGGCGGTCACGACCGCGTGTCCCGCTTCGTGGAAGGCGGTGAGGCGGCGGTCCTTATCGCTGATGACGTGGGATTTCTTTTCCGGTCCCATGATGACCTTGAGCATCGCTTCCTGAAGCTCGGAGTCGCCGATGAGGTGCTTGTTGCGGCGGACGGCGAGAAGTGCGGACTCGTTCAGGAGATTCTCAAGATCCGCGCCGGTGAAGCCCGCCGTCGAGCGGGCGATGGTGTCCAGCTTGATTGAGGGCTCGAACTTCTTGTTCTTCGCGTGAAGGCGCAGGATGGCCTCGCGTCCGTGTACATCGGGCAGACCGACGTAGACCTGACGGTCGAAGCGTCCCGGGCGCAGCAGAGCGGGGTCAAGGATGTCGGGACGGTTCGTGGCGGCGATGATGATGACGCCCTCGTTGGCGCCGAAGCCGTCCATCTCGACGAGCATCTGGTTCAGGGTCTGCTCGCGCTCGTCATGACCGCCGCCGAGACCCGCGCCGCGCTGACGGCCCACCGCATCGATCTCGTCGATGAAGATGATGGCGGGAGCGGCCTTCTTGGCCTGGTCAAAGAGGTCGCGCACACGGGAGGCACCGACACCGACGTAGAGCTCGACGAAGTCGGAGCCGGAGATGGAGAAGAACGGAACGCCCGCCTCACCCGCAACGGCCTTGGCAAGCAGCGTTTTGCCGGTTCCGGGAGGGCCTACGAGCAGCACGCCCTTGGGGATGCGCGCGCCCATCTCGGCGAAGCGGCGGGGGGACTTGAGGAAGTCGACGATTTCGGCAAGCTCCGCCTTTTCCTCGTCCGCGCCCTCGACGTCGGCGAAGGTTTTCTTGTTCTTGTCATCGGCGAGCCTGGTGCGCGCCTTGCCGAAGCTCATGGCACCCCGGGCGCCTCCGCCCTCGGTGCGGTTCATCATGAAGAACCAGAACAGCGCGGACAGCCCGAACAGAATGAGGTAGGGCAGGAGGCTCCACCAGATGGAGGCGGACTCGGCCGCCTTGACATCGTACCATTCGAGTATGCCGGACTCCCGCTGCGCGGTAATCAGATCTCCGACATCGTCGAAGAAGAGCGTCCAGCTGGGCACGGTCCAGGATACCTGGGAGCCGTCGCGCAGCTCCAGAAGCATCTTTTCGCCGTCGATGACGAACTTCGAGACCTTCTCCTCCTCAAACAGGGAAATGATCTCGGAATAGACCGGCTCCTCCGGCTGATTGGAATTATACAGCACCGCAATGGTGCCGATCAGGAAAACGAGAACGATAATGTAAAAACCGATACCGCGAAAGCTGGATTTCTTCAAGAAAACACCTCTTTTTAACCCTTACCGAAGCGTTACGCGTTCTGATAGCACTCGGGCTTCAGCACGCCGACGTACGGCAGATTCCGATACTGACCCGCAAAGTCCAGACCGTAGCCGACGACGAACTTGTCCTCAATCTCAAAGCCGCGGTAGTCGATGCGCACGGGGCGCATGCGGCGCGAGGGCTTGTCAAGCAGGGACGCCAGCCGGACGGAGGCCGCATGGCGGCTCTCAAGCAGCTGCATCACGTGGTTCATCGTATATCCGGAGTCCACGATGTCCTCGACTAAGAGCACATGCCGTCCCTCGACATCCGTTACGTCGCGCGAGATGCGCACGTCGCGGGAGGATTCGGTTCCGTTGCCGTAGGAGGACGCGACCATGAATTCCAGCTCACAGGAAAGATCGATGGCGCGCACGAGATCGGACATGAAGATGAATGAGCCCTTGAGAAGACCGACCACCAGCAGGGATCCCTCAAGACCCTCGTAATCCCGACGGATTTCCCCGCCCATCTGAGCTACGCGCAGGCGAAGCTGCTCCTCCGTGAAGAGAACCTCCTGCATCGCATCCGTCTTCGATAATACCTGCATATTCTGATACCTTCCTGATTTTTGTTATTCCCGTTCCATGCAGATCTGCAGCAGCGGCGCCTCCGTGCGGTTCGCGCCTGGGGCGCAGTCCGCCGAGGCTCCGAGACCGCATACGGCGCAGATGCCGCCGTCATGGACGAATACCGGGAGCGTATCCCGCAGACCCGCGGGGATCTTTGCATCAATCATGGCGCGCTTCAGACTTTTCGAGCCCGGGGCGCCCTGTGCGCGGAAGCGGTCTCCCGGCTGCCGCGGCCGTACCAATAGTATACCATGAATCGCGCCGGAATCAACGTAAATATTATGAAATCTCTCGAAATTCAGTGTGACCTTTTCCGTTTTTTTTACCGTTATGCGCCACTCGCCGAACCGTACGCTCACGTCCGGGACAAGCTCCGCGGGCGCGGGTCTGTCTGCGGGTGCGTCTGCGGGCGCACACATCCGGAGCTCATCGTATTCGCGCACGGCACGCAGCCCCGGCAGATCGACGCTTCCGTGTCCGTCGGAGCTTTCGCAGAGCGCGAGCACGGCCTCGATGTGCCGCGCCGTCAGGTCGAGGCGTCCGTAGAGCAGCCGCACGGCGCGAACCGCCACTGCGCGCGGCGCCGTGCGCAGTGCCCGGGCGGAGGCCGGCACGACGGCCAGCGCCCGGGCATAGTCCGTGAGTGCCTCGTCGTCCTCGCGGAGGCGCCGGAGTGCCTCCAGCGCGTGGTGCTCCGCCTGAGCGTTGACCCTGCGCAGGGCGGGAACGGCGTAGTGCCGCAGAATATTGCGCGCGGCCGAGTCCTCGGAGTTGGTGCTGTCCTCCACATGAGCCTCGCCCAGCGCCTCAAGATAGGCCGTGAGCTCCCCGTGCGTGCAGGAAAGGACGGGACGCATGAGCACGAGGCCGCAGGACAGGGTGCGCCGGGGCGCAATCCCGAGCCCGCCTGCGCCGGTTCCGCGCGCCAGATTGAAAAGCGCCGTCTCCAGCGCGTCCGATGCGTTGTGGGCGACGGCGATATACTCCGCGCCGCAGATCCGCGCCGCCTCCTCAAGCGCCGCATAGCGCAGCGTCCGTGCGGCGGCCTCCACGCCCCGTCCGTCCAGATGCTCCGTCACGCGTACGTCGCGGCGCAGAAAGGGAATCCCGCGGCGCTCGCAGAGGGCGCGGCAGAATTCGGCATCGCGGTCGGCCTCGGCGCCGCGCAGTCCGTGATGCACATGCACCGCCGTGACGGGTACTCCGAGCGCCTGCAGGGCGCAGAGCAGTGCGGTGGAGTCCGCACCTCCGGAAAAGCCCGCGACAATCCGCGCGTCTGGGGGAATCCGCTCGGCGCGGAAAAATTCCCGGACAGCTTCCTCAACGTTCATGACACTACATGGCCTCATGACGCGTATCGACCGAGCCGAAGCGCGTGTACTGTCCCTGCCACTTCAGCGGAATGGTATCCGTCGAGCCGTGGCGGTTTTTGGCGATGATGAGCTCGGCGGTGTCCTTCTGCGCCGACTCCTTATTATAGTAATCCTCGCGATAGAGGAACATGACGATATCGGCATCCTGCTCGATGGAGCCGGACTCGCGCAGGTCGGAGAGCATGGGCTTCTTATCCGCACGCTGCTCCGTGGCGCGTGACAGCTGCGAGCAGCACAGAACCGGCACGTTGAGCTCCTTTGCCATGATTTTCAGGGAACGCGAAATATCCGCAACCTCCGTGACGCGGTTCTCGTACTTTTTCGAGCCGGTCATGAGCTGCAGATAGTCGATGACGACGAGACCCAGACGGTCGCCTAAGCGGCGGCATTTGGATTTCATCTCCGCCACGCTGATGCCGGGGTTGTCGTCGATATAGAGCTCCTGATGCGACAGCAGGTTCGTCGCCAGAGCGATGCGGCTCCACTCGTCTCCGACGATGTCGCCCGAGCGCAGCTTCTGCAGCGGCACGGCGGACGTCGAGGACAGCAGGCGCGACGCCAGCTGCTCGCGGGACATCTCCAGCTGGAAGATCGCCACGGCCTTGCCCGACTGCCGGGCGGCGTTGAAGGCGATGTTCAGGGCAAAGCTGGTCTTGCCCATGCCGGGACGGGAGGCAAGGAGGATGAGATCGGACTTGTTGAGCCCGGAGATGTAGGTATCCAGCGCCTCGATGCCCGTGGGGATGCCGGGGAGCCTGCCCTTGTTGCGGTACAGCTCCTCCAGACCCGTCATCACGTCCAGAAGCACGGTGCGCACGTGCATCAGATCGCGGCTTTCGCGTCCGCGCCGGAGCTCGTAGACCATGCGCTCGGCGTTTTCGAGCATGTCGCGGACATTGCCCTCGCCGGAGGCCACCATGTCCGTGATCTTCGTGCCGACGCCCGCGAGGCTGCGCATCAGCGCGCGCTCGGAGACGATGCGGGCGTACTCCAGCACATGCGCGGAGGTCGGCGTAATCTCGACCAGCTGCGCCAGGTATGCGGTGCCGCCCACCTCCTCCAGCTGCGCGCGGGACTCCAGGTATTCCTGCAGCGTGACGGCATCGATGGTCTGGCCCGCCGTGAACATGGAGACGAACGCCTCATAGAGCGTGCGGTTGGGGGTGAAGTAGAAGTCATCCGCACGCAGGACGGGCAGCACATCCGCAACGCAGGCGGGGTCGATCAGCATCGAGCCGATGACCGACTGCTCCGCCTCTGCGGAATGCGGGACATGCGATGCAAACGCGTCCATTTATTCCGTCACGGACACATAGAGCGTGCCCGTAATCTCCGGGAACAGCCGCACCTTCAGCTCGTACGAGCCGTAGGCCTTGATCGGGTCCTCGAGGATGATCTTGCGGTGGTCAAGCTCGGTGGAGTACTGGGCGCGGAAGGCTTCTCCGATCTCCTTCGCTGTTACGGCTCCGAAGAGCTTGCCGGAGTCGCCCGCGCGCTTTTTGATGCGCACCGGCATGCCTGCGAGCTTCGACGCCAAGGCTCTCGCCTCCTCGCGCTCCAGCTCGCGCTTGCGCTGGAGTGCCAGATCGCGGTTTTTGATGGCGTTCAGCGCATCGGCCGTCGCCTCGACGGCGAGCTTGCGCGGGAGCAGATAGTTGCGCGCGTATCCGTCGGATACGTTTACGACCTGACCCTTTTTGCCCTGACCGGACACGTCCGCCTGTAAGATAACCTTCATAGAAAAATCCTCACTTTCTGATGGAACAGCGAAAAATCAACTTATACTAAGGCAAAATAGTTTTCAATGGCTGCACGGAGATCGTCTGCGGTTTCGGATACCGAGCGGCCCTTCAGCTGCGCGCCGGCGCCTGTCAGACTGCCGCCTCCGCCGAGACGCTCCATGATGAGCTGGACATTGACCTGCCCGAGCGAGCGGGCGGAGATCTGGGTGCTGTCCCCGTGCCGGAAGATGACGAACGAGGCCTGCACGCCCTGGATGTTCAGAAGATCGTCTGCGGCCTGACCGCCGATCTCGCGGCTGGTCTCCTGCTCGCTGTAGGCGATGGCGAGCGTGTCGCGGTAGCGCGTGGCGGTGCGGATGATCTCGCACAGCTCGCGGTTTTTATCCATATCGTTGGCGAAAAACTGCTTGACGGTGATGGTGTCCGCACCCGCGCGGCGCAGGAAGGCGGCGGCCTCGAAGGTGCGCACGCCCGTCTTCATGGTGAAGTTCTTCGTATCGAGCGTGATGCCCGCGAGCATGGCCTCCGCCTCGGCCCGCAGCACGTCGGAGGGGCTGACGATGTACTGGATCAGCTCCGACACAAGCTCGCAGGTCGACGAGGCATAGGGCTCGTGGAGGCTTAAGGCGGGGTTCTCGATGTAATCCGCCACGCGGCGGTGATGGTCGATGATGACGAGCTTCGCCGCAAGAGGCAGCAGGCTGGAGGCATCGACGAAGCTTGCGCGGTTGACATCCACGACGATGAAGAGGGTGTCCGGCGTGAGCATGCGCTCGGCCTCGGCGGGGCTGATGAAGACATCGCGGTACTCCGCCGCGCCGGAGAGACGGTCATAGAGGGGACGCGCCGTCGTCGTTTCGAGATTGATGACGATGTGGTACTCGCGCCCCAGCTTCCGGCAGGCGCAGGACAATCCGACCGCCGCGCCGATGGCATCCATGTCGGAATAGGTATGGCCGGAGATGATGACGCGGTCGGAGGTCTCGATGAGATCACGCAGGGCGTTGGCGACGACGCGGGCGCGGACGCGGGTGCGCTGCTCGACCTCGCGGCTGCGTCCTCCGAAGAAGCTGTAGTTATGGGGATCCTTCGTCACGACCTGATCGCCGCCGCGCGACAGAGCCATATCGAGCGCCAGCCGTGCAAAGCTCATATTCTCGCGAAGCGTCCCGCCGCCGCGTCCGATACCGATGGACAGCGTCGCGGGGAAGGCGCCGGGGCTCTTGAAGGAGCGCACCTCGCCCAGAATTTCGAATTTCGACATGTCCTCGAAGTGCCGCTGATCGCAGATGAGGAGTGCGCGGTCGCGCTCGGTCTTGACATAGACGCCGTGCGCGCCCGCCGCCCACTGGGAGATCTTGGCATCGACGGAGGCGAGGAAGATGGTGCGCTCGCCGCTTTCCACGTTCTTCGTCAGCTCGTCGTAGTTATCCAGCTGGATGATGAGCACGACGGGTCTGGACGCGGAGAATTCCGCCTCGATTTCGCGCTCGTGCGTGATATCCGTGAAGAACAGCGTGCAGATCTGCTCCTCCTGGGACATATTCTCGTCGCGGATGATGCAGCCCCAGACGCGGAACCAGTGTCCGCCGAAGCAGACGGGCTCGGGGCGCACATCCAGTCCGTTCTTCAGCCACTCATAATCGAAGTCCGGCAGAAGCTCGGACAGCTTTGCGGAGAACCAGTACTTTCTCTGTGAATCGAGCGAGGAGAACTGCGGATTGCACCAGATCAGCTCATCGGTGCTGAGCTTTGCCACGGCCATCGGCATGGGAATCGAGAAGACGGCGTTCTGCGTAGCGCTTCCGAACTGCCGCGTGAGGGAATCCATATAGCTCATGAGCTCGCGGCCGCGGCGGCGGTACACGGCGCGCCACACGAAGAACAGTGTGAGCACGCACACGGTCTGTCCGATGCCGACCCAGGGGCCGAGACCGTACCCCAGAAAATACCCCGGAATGCAGAACGCCAGCATCACCGCGAACATCGGCAGGTAGCCGGGCTGCATCCGGTTCAGCCATTTTTTATCCATTTTATCCGATGTGCCCCTTCCTTTTTGCATGCACGGGACTGTTTTCCCGTCCGGGAGGCTATCTGTGTACCTATAAAAACCCCATTGTATTCAGATTCCTATTATATCGGATTTCCCGCCCGATTGCAAGAGCTTTCCTGTGTTTTTCTCCCTGCACGCATTCTCTTCCTTACGGCGCAGGCTTCCCGGCTGAAATATTCCTCATTTATGGGGAATATTTCAGCGGGTT
>CAVGLF010000008.1:0-27151 GCA_963630045.1 Butyricicoccaceae bacterium
GAAAAAAGGGGTTCGAGCACTCCCGAGAACAAGGGGGTTCGGGCTCACCCGAAGAAAAGAGATTCGGTTCACCCGAAGAAAAAAGGGGCTCGAGCGCATCCGAAAAAAGTGGCTCGGGCACTCCCGAAAAAAGAGGCTCGGGCACTCCCGAAAAAAGAGGCTCGGGCACTCCCGAAGAAAAAAGGGGTTCGGGTCCTCCCGACCCCAAAACCCCCATAAATACGCAAAAAAGAGCTTCCCAGGAAGCTCTTTTTTGCGTTCGGAGCATTCTCCCTAAAAGAAAAGGGGGAAGGACTTACTCCGCCGAGATGATGTAGTAGTAGATCGGCTGGCCTCCGTAGACCGCGGATACCTCGGCTCCGGGGCACTCGCGCTCGATGGCCTCGCGGACGGCCTGAGCCGCCGTTTCATCGACGTCCGAGCCGTAGAAGACCGTGACGTACGCGATATCCGGCAGACGGGCGATGTCGCGCGCGAGCTTGGCTACCGCGTCGCGCTCCGTCTTCAGCGCGTCTACGAGCTTGCCGTCCATCAGCGCCAGGTAGTCGCCTGCGCGGATCTGACGGTCGTCCAGTACGGAATCCCGGGCGGCATAGGTCAGGGACGCCGTATGCGTATTCGCAAACGAGGCTTCCATCGCATCGCGGTTTTCCTCGGCAGAGGCGGACTCGTCATAGGCAAGCATCGCCGTGATGCCCTGCGGGACGGAGACCGTCGGCAGGACGAACAGCGTCTTCTTCGTCAGAGGCGCGGCCTGCTGCGCCGCCATGATGATGTTCTTGTTGTTCGGAAGCACGTAGACGACATCCGACGGAGCACGCTCGACGGCATCGAGGATGTCCGTGGTCGAAGGATTCATGGTCTGACCGCCCTCAACGATCTCCTGTACGCCCAGGTCGCGGAACACGTTCGCAAGACCGTCTCCGGCGACAACCGCGACGAACGCCGCAGGAAGCTTCTCCGCAGGCTCGGAGGCTGCGGGCGCTGCGGGTGCTGCGGAGGGCACGGGCGCGGACGCGGAGGAGGTGCCGGAGAGAATCTTCTCGCTGTGCTGCGTGCGCATGTTCTCGATCTTCAGGCTGTCCAGAGAGCCGAAGGTCAGCGCCTCCTCAATGGCCTGTCCGGGATGATTCGTGTGGACATGCACCTTGATGATGTCATCGTCATCCACGACGACGACGCAGTCGCCGATGCCTTCGAGGAAGCCGCGCAGGATGCCGGGCTCACGGTCGTTCGAGCGGTTGACGATGAACTCGGTGCAGTAGGCAAAGCGGATCTCAGAGGTTTCGAAGGCACTCTGAGCCGTGGCGGGCTTTTCTTCGGCTGCGGGCGCCGAGGGAGAATCGGAGCCGGCAGCCTCGCCGCGCAGGACGCGCAGCATGGCGGAGAGCACGACGACCCAGCCGGCACCTCCGGCATCCACGACATTCGCGCGGGCCAGAACGGGATTCTGCGCGGTCGTCTCGTACAGGGCATGCTGGGAGGCCTCAAATGCCGCAGCCAGAACCGGAACCGGGTCGGAGGTTTCCATGGCGCGGTTCTGAGCGGCCTCGGCGGCAACGCGCGCCACGGTGAGGATGGTGCCCTCGGTCGGCTTCATGACCGCCTTATAGGCCGTCTCGGAGCCGTTCGCCAGAGCATCCGCGAGGCGCAGACCGTCGCAGGCATCGCAGCCCTTGAGGGTCTTGGAGAAGCCGCGGAAGAGCAGGGAGAGGATGACGCCGGAGTTGCCGCGCGCACCGCGCAGCAGAGCCATCGCCGCCGTATCGGCAATCGCCGAGACGGCGGTGTCCGTACGGCTCTCAAGCGCGGAGGCCGCCGCGCCGATGGTGAGTCCCATGTTGGTGCCGGTGTCGCCGTCGGGTACGGGGAAGACGTTCAAATCATTTAAGCGCTGCTTGTTTTCTTCAATGGAGCGAGCCGCTTCGCGAATCATCGCGCGCAGCAGCTGCCCGTCGATCTTGTCGTTCACTTTTTGCCATCCTCCGACATGTCATCGGTCATGATGCCGTCGACGCACAGGAGGACGTCTTCCACGCTCACACCGGTGAGTTTTTCTACTTTGTAACGGATTTCGCTGATGATGGAGTTGCCGGTCGCCGCAATGTTGACGCCGTAGCGCACGATGATGTGCAGCTCGATGGATACGGCGTTGTCGTGTGCGGTAATGCGTACGCCCTTCTTGAAGGCATCGCGGCGCAGCAGGTGGACGAGGCCGTCGGTTCGATTCGTATACGCCATGCCGCGGATGCCGAAGCAGTTGTTGGCGCACTCGCTCACGATCCCTGCGACAACGTCGGAGGTGATGTTGACGGTTCCGTGATCGGTCTGAAACTTCAAGGTAATAACACTCCTTTTAGGTGGGAAAGAGTCCTGACGAGAGGGGAAAAAGGAAAGCGGACGTTACGGCAGGCGATCGGCCTCCAGCCGGTGCTCATGATCCAGAAGGTTCACGACCGTACAGCCGCGGCGCAGCGCATAGGCTACGGTGTTCCATGAGCCGCCCGAGGCGCGCACAAAGGCTGCCGTTACCAGGGAGGAACGGTCGACCATGTACTCGTTGCGCCGCTGATAGCAGCGGTAGCCTGCGGATTTCTCCGAGATCCAGATATGCTCCCCGCAGGCGCGCAGGGCGCGGTCGCGAAGCTCGCGCTCACGTCCGTACAGCTTTGAGCCGAAGCCGGCATAGGGCAGCGCTGCGCAGAGCGTCACGCTTCCCGGATGCTCCTCCATGAGGGTCAGCACGGCTCCGGCCGCCATCAGGTCGAAGCCGGGCGCCATGCCGCACCAGAAAACGCGGTAGCCCTGTTCATAGAGCCCGCGCACAAAGCGCAGAAGGTATGCCTCAAACCGCGCCTCCTGCGCGCCCAGAAGCTCGGGCAGGTCGCGATGACCGGTGAAGCAGCAGGTAAGAGGCATGGCACAGTAAACTCCTTGCACTACACGGATTTCCGGATGCCGGTGTCTTTTCTTTTGGGGGAGCGAAGGGTGAGCGCTATCTTATACGGCGCCCGAGAAGCCGTCGCCCGTCACCGCGGGCTTTACAAAGCGGGATTTCTCAATGCGCTCGCAGAGAAGATTATAGAAGAGATCCTCGTCCAGACTGTCAAGCTCCACGGTTTTGCCCGTCCACGCGGACAGATGCATGGCATTGGAGAGCGACAGGCTGCGGATGCCCTCCTCGCCGGGGGCGATGAGGGGTTCGCCGCGCAGAATGGCCGCGGCGAAGTTGTTGACGATGGCGACATGACCGTTCGGCGCGGGAGCGGTCGGAATCTCGCAGTGCCAGATCTCGGGTGTGCCCCAGGCGCGGCCGCTTGTGACGGAGGCCGCATTGAACTCGGGCTCGGGGATGCGGCAGCGGTCGAAGGTGAGCTTGTCATGACCCTCGACGACGACGCGTCCGCGATCCGCGGAGATCTCGAAGCGGTTGGTTCCGGGCGTCTCATGTGTGGAGGTGACGAACAGTCCCGTTGCGCCGTTTTCGTATTCGACATAGGCGGTGACGTCATTTTCGACTTCGATGTCGCGTCCCTTGCCGAACTGCATGAAGGCATGGACGCGCACGGGCATGCCGCAGGTCCACTGCCACAGATCGAGCTGATGCGGATCCTGATTCAGCAGGACGCCGCCGCCCTCGCCGGCCCAGGTGGCGCGCCAGCCGCCGGAGTTGTAATAGGCCTGCGAGCGATACCAGTCGGTGATGATCCAGTTGGTGCGCTTGAGCGCGCCGAGCTCGCCCGACGCGACCAGGTCGCGCAGCTTCTGATAGACGGGATTGGTGCGCTGGCAGAAGCCGATGGCGAAGACGCGTCCGGAGGAGGCAGCTGCCTCGTTCATCTCGCGGACGGCCTTTGTGTAGACTCCGGCCGGCTTTTCAATCAAAACATGGAGTCCCCTGCGGAACGCCTCGATGGCAAGCGTGGGGTGCTGATAATGCGGGGTCGCGATGAGAACGGCATCGAGCCCCGGCTGATCCATCAGCTTTTCGGCGTCACTATAGCATGCGGCCTTCGGAAACTTCGCCGCCGCACGCTGCAGCATCCTGTCGTCGATGTCGCAGAGTGCCGTGACCTCCACCTCGGGACAGAGCCCGGAGGCGATATTGGAAGCGTGACCATAGCCCATATTGCCGACACCGATAATGCCCAGTGCAATCTTCTGCATGCGGTTCATCCCTCCGTATACGGTTTTCACACCCTATTATAACATGACGGATACGGTTTGAAAAGAGAAATGCAAGAGGAAAAACGCGCGTTTCCAGATTTTTTTTAAAGAAAAAAAGCGATGCTCCCTAAAAAAAGCCCGGGGAGATGAAAAAAGGACTCTGGTGGGGGGATAAAAAGAAAACGCGGTTTTTTCAGGACGCGCGGCGGGTGACGGCTGCCGCCGCTGCGCGGAAGAGATGGACGGCTGTCGTGGTGATGAGGATGCCCGCGGCAATGGAGGCCGCGAGGAGAAGCGTTGCAACCCCCTGATGCAGAAAAGACTCTGCCTCCCCCAGAATCGCGTACTCCATGGTATGGTACAGGGAGCCTCCCGGAACGAGGGGGATGGCGGCGGTCACGATGAAGATCGTGCAGGGCGCCTTCAGGGCGCGCGCCAGAAGCTCTGCCCAGACGGTGAGCGCCGCGGAGGCGGCGAAGAAGCACACAGGCTCCGAGGAGCAGAAGCGTCCGGCAATCAGGCAGACGCCCCAGGAAAGAAGCCCTCCGAGGGAGGCGGGAAGAAGCTGCCGTCCGCGCACATTGAAGAGCATGGCGAATCCAAGGGAGCCCAGAAAGGCGCAGACGAGCTGAATGAAGACGTTCATGCCGAAGTTTCCCCTCCTTGATTTACTCCGCAGGCTACATCAGTCCCTGCGAGGAAAAACGTGCCGCCGCAACGAAGCCCAGCGCGATGGCTGCGGCCAGAAGCAGAGCCTGCGCGAAGCGCAGCAGTCCCGAGATGAGATCGCCCGAAAACATGTCCCGTATGCCGTTTGTCAGCGCGATGCCCGGGATGAGGGGCATGACGTTGCCGATGGCAATCTTGTCGACGTGGAAGGCAAGCCCCGCCTTCACGGCCAGACCGGCGCAGAGACCGCCCGCAAAGGCGCTGAATACGGAGGCGAAGAAGGAGTTTGCCTCCAGACGGGACAGAACCCTCAGCAGCAGACGCAGCAGGACGCCGATGACGGCCGAGACGGCGGCATCCTGCCACACGCCTCCGAAGAAGAGGGAGAAGGAGCCCGAGATGAGCGCATAGAGCGCTGCCTCGACGGCGAGGGAGTGGGTGGGAACGGAGTCGATCTCCCGGATGCGCCGCGCGATTTCGTCGTCCGTGAGTCCCTCACGGCAGATGGCGCGGGAGAGATCGTTCAGGCGCACGAGCCTTTGAAAGTCCGTGCCGGTATCCTTTACGCGGCGGCTCTGCGTGACGGTGCCGAAGCGGGGAGACATCATGCTGACGATGATGCTGGAGGTGATGGTGAAGACATCGACGCGCTCGGCACCGAAGGCGCGGCAGATGCGGGTGAGGCTGTCCTCGATGCGGGCGATTTCCGCGCCGCAGCGCAGCATCCTTTCGCCGATGTCAAGCGCCAGCGAGAGACGTGCCTCCGCCGAAAGACGGCTGCGAATAAACTCGTCTGAGTATTCCATACCGGTTTTTTGGGGGAAACCTCCTTACCTCATGTACCTGCGCCCGGAGGATGATCCCGGCGAAGAAAAGGCGAAGGAAAGCACCGGCTCGAAGCATCCGATACTTTCCTTGTCCCTTGTAAGTCACGATGTGCGGATTTTTTAGTTCTTCGCGAATTCGACGGCCTCGGCAAAGGTCATCTCGCGCACCTCGCCCGTCTTGCGGTCGCGCACCTCGACGATGCCCTCCTTGGCCTTTCTGCCGACGGTCACGCGCAGCGGCAGACCGATGAGGTCGGCATCCATGAACTTGACGCCGGCGCGCTCGTTGCGGTCGTCGTAGAGCACCTCGATGCCGGCGGCCTCCATATCCTGATAGAGCTTCTCAGCCGCGGCCAGCTCCTCGCTGCCCGGACGGCCCAGGCCGACCAGATAGACGCCGTACGGCGCGCAGGACTTCGGCCAGACGATGCCGTGCTCGTCGCAGTTCTGCTCGATGACGGCGGAGATGACTCGGGACACGCCGATGCCGTAGCAGCCCATGAACGGGATGGCGGGCTTGCCGTCCGCATCCGTGTACTCGCAGCCCAGCGCCTCGGTATAGCGCTTGCCGAGCTTGAAGATATGTCCGATCTCAATGCCGCGCTCGATCTTCATCGGCTTGCCGCAGACCGGGCAGGCATCGCCCTCCACCGCGCAGCGCAGGTCGCAGTAATCGATGACCTGGAAGTCGCGGCCGGGGTTGCAGTTTTCGATGTGGACATCCGTCTCATTGCCGCCGACGACAATATTGCGCATGTCGCGGATCTCGGTATCGGCATAGAGCGGAACCGTGAGTCCGACAGGGCCGGCAAAGCCGACGACGGCATGCGTCACGGTCTCCACGGTGGCGGGATCGGCCATCTCAAGATCCAGGCATCCGAGGTGATTCTTGAGCTTGACCTCGTTTAAGTCGCGGTCGCCGCGCAGCATGACGGCGACGGGCTTGCCGTCCGCCAGATAGATGAGCGTCTTCGCCACGCGCTCGGGGGAGCAGTGGAGGAATTCCGTGATCTGGGCGATGGTATGCGCGCCGGGCGTCGGAACGCGGCGCAGGGGGAGCAGCTCCTCGGGCGCGGGCGCCGGGACGGGACGGTAGGAGGCCTTCTCCATATTCGCCGCATAGTGGCAGTCATCGCAGTAGACGACGTCGTCCTCGCCGATGGAGGAGGGAACCATGAATTCCTGGGAGCCGTTGCCGCCCATGGCGCCGTTGTCGGCATCCACGCACAGGTATTTGAGTCCCAGACGGTCAAAGGCGCGGTAGTAGGCGGCCTTCATCTTATCGTAGCTTTCGTCCAGGCTTTCGGGCGTGGCATCGAAGCTGTAGGCATCCTTCATGACGAATTCCTTGCAGCGGATGAGGCCGTAGCGCGGACGCTTTTCGTCGCGGTACTTGTACTGAATCTGGTAAAGCGTAATCGGCAGCTGCTTATAGGACTTGAGCCACCACGCGACGAGATCGGTGAAGACCTCCTCGTGCGTCGGACCCAGGAGAAAATCGCGGTCGGTGCGGTCCTTCAGACGGAACATATCCGCGCCGTAGATATCCCAGCGGCCGGAGCGCTTGTAAAGCTCGGCGTCGAGCAGGGCGGGCATATGCACCTCAAGCGCACCCGCGCTATCCATTTCCTCGCGGATGATATTTTCGATCTTGCGCAGCACGCGGTAGCCTAAGGGCAGGAAGCTGTACACGCCGGAGGAAACCTGACGCACAAGCGCCGCACGCAGCATCAGAATATGGCTGGGCGCTTCGGCATCGGAGGGAAGCTCGCGGATCGTCGGCAGCAGCATGTTGGACATTTTCATGGCTTTTCTTCGATTCCTTCCTGATGAGGGCTTCCGGGACGAAAAAAACGCCCGGGCAAGTCACCTGAATTAAAAAGAACTTGATTTTTGCCGCAATTTGATGTACAATATTATACAGCATCCGTCTGCACGGCACAAGAGACAATCTGTACAAATTCCGGCATTTTCCCCCGATTTTTAGAATACCTCCGGCGAGAAGACATCCTCATTTGTCCGCCGGCGGTTCAAAAAACGAGCGCGGAGCCGGAGCTTTTGGCGCTTCTCCCGGGAGGACAATCCCCCCGCGCGCAGGGAGAGCAGGGGCGGCGGGATGCTAAAAAAAACAGCAGGCACCCTTTCATGAGGGGGCAATGTAAGGAGGCGGCACGCTTTGGATACAGCGGACGCACGAAGTAGCAAGGTACCCTTGTGCGAAAAAACTGAATATGCGGCGTGTCCGGCGGGAATTGCAAAAAAGGCAAGCTTTTTTTAAGGTCACAGGTTAAAGACAAAAAAAGAGCCTTCTTTTCTCCGGGCTTTTTCGCCGCGGAAAAAAGGAGGCTTTTTTCATGGACAGACTGAACACGGAATACGAAAACCTCCATGCCCTTGCGGACGGAGGACAGTACGCCGCCCTGCGCGAGGCGCTGGAGGACATGAATGTCATCGACGTTGCGGAATTCCTGGAGACGCTTGACGAGAGGAGCCGCATCGTGGTCTTCCGTCTTCTTCCGAAGGAGACGGCGGCGGATGCCTTTGCGTATCTGGACGGCGACCTGCAGACGGAAGTCGTCGGCGCGATCTCCAATAAGGAGCTGGCCGCGCTGGTCGACGGCATGTACATGGACGATACGGTGGACTTTCTGGAGGAGGTTCCGGCGAACGTCGTACGCAGGGTCATGGCGGTAGCCGATCAGGCGACGCGCGAGACGATCAACCGCTTCCTGCGCTACCCGGAAAATTCCGCGGGTACGATCATGACCTGCGAGATGATGGAGCTGCACGACCGGCTGACGGTCGCGGAGGCCATGCGCCGCATCCGCGAGTCCGGCGAGGATCGCGAGACGATTTACACCTGCTACTGCATCTCGGACAGCCGCAAGCTCACGGGCACCGTCGAGCTGCGCGACCTGATCTTCCACGAGCCGGGGGAGAAGCTGCGCGACATCATGGATACCGACCGCGCGCTCATCTGCGTGAATACGCACGACGATCAGGAGCAGGTTGCGGATCTGGCGCGGCATTACGATCTTCTGTCCGTGCCGGTTACCGACAATGAGGGGAGACTTGTCGGCATCGTCACCATCGACGATATCGTAGACATCATCGAGGACGAAAACACCGAGGATCTGGAGCGCATGGCGCTGATGCAGCCGGCGGAGGATACCTATCTGAAGACCGGCGTCTTTGCGATGTTCAAAAACCGCATCGTCTGGCTCGCCATTCTGATGGTCTCCGCGACCTTCACGGGCGTCATCATCGAGAACTTCGAAAATGCGCTGGCGGCGATGACGGGACTGACCGCGGCGATTCCGATGCTCATGGATACGGGCGGAAACTCGGGCAACCAGACATCGACCCTGGTCATCCGCGGACTCGCGCTGGGCGAGATCCGCATCCGCGACTACTTCAAGGTCGTGTGGAAGGAGCTGCGCGTGAGCGTGCTCTGCGGCACGGCGCTGGCGGCACTGAATTTTGTGCGCATGCTCCTCATCGGCTCGCACAACATCCCGATGATCCTCGTCATCTGCACGGCGATGTTCTGCGCCGTCGTCTTCGCCAAGCTGATCGGCGGCTCGCTCCCGATTCTCGCGAAGCTCGTCCATCTCGACCCCGCCCTCATGGCGGGACCCATGATCACGACCATCGTGGATGCCGTGACGCTGCTGATCTACTTCGCACTCGCGCAGACCTTCCTGTTTGTCTGAAAAATGGATGAAAAGAGCCCTTGCCGCAGGTAAAAACCGCTGCGGCGAGGGCTCTTTGCCTTGCAGCAGGAGTAAAAGCCGGCCTTTTTATGTACCAGGCTTATTCCAGCGTATAGATTCGTCCTGTATTGTCCCCGTAGAGGCAGCGGCCGCAGGAAAAGTCGATGAGCTCGGCTTCGGCGCAAAGGCCGTAGTCCGCGAGATTGGCATACAGAAGCTCACGGCGGGTTCCGGGATCGAGAATGCGCAGGGCGGGGGGATTCTCCGTGCCGCCCGCGAAGCCCTCGACCGACCAGATGCGGTGCTCATGGCAGCAGGCACCCTGCATGTAGCGCATATAGGGAGTGTCGAAGCTCCCTGTGATGTCGGACTCCTGCAGGACGACCTCCGGCACACCGAAACGGGGATTCAGTACGCCCGCGCCGGGCTCCGGCAGACGGAAGGTGAACGTCCGCGTAATCTGCTCCCGGTCGCGCATGACGAAGGCGTGCAGCAGACCGCGCTGCGAATCCACGGCAAAGTTCCCATAGGGACGGACATCCGCATCCGGGGAGGCGGGATCCCCGGACTCCCACAGCTCAAGGTCGCGGACAAAGCCCACGCGAATCAATCCCGCAAGCTCGGAGCAAAACGCATCCCCGGAGCGGGTGATGCGGTAAACGCACAGAGTGCCCTCCATGCGATCCTGGGCGCGGGAGAGATTGTTGTACATATTCGTGTACAGAAGCGGAAATCCGTCTCCCGATTCCGGACGCGGGGCACCGAAGGCGACGGCATTGCTGTGCGGACAAAGTTCCCCGGCGCGGTCGAGCGCAAACGTACCGAGCACGGGGAAGAACCCCGCGCCGTCCGTATGTCCGGCAAGGTCGTACACCGTGCAGACGCCGTGTGCATCGAAGCGAAAGAGCATGCGGCCATAGACCGCCCCGTCCTGCCCGGGCAGCACGCGCCCGGAAAGTCTGATATGCATAAAGCCCCGCAATCCTCCGTTTCACAAAAATAAGGGAGCGCATTCGCCGCGAAGAGTCCCGGGACTGAAGTCCCGGAACTGAAGTCCCGGAACTGAAGTCCCGGAACTTCCGTCCCGGGACGGATGCTTTTTTCCCAAAAATGGACAGAAAAAAGCCCTGCCGGAAATCCGACAGGGCTTTTTGGCTGCGAAACAAGGATTCGAACCCTGACAAACTGATCCAGAGTCAGTCGTGCTACCATTACACAATTTCGCAATGCCGTTGCGGTCATCTCCTGACCACAACAGGAATTATACCACGGGAATATGGCTTTGTCAAGGGGTTTCGAAGAAAAAATTTCCGGAGCGGAAAAAATCCGCTCCGGAGGGAAAAGCCTTATTTGCCTGCCACGACGAGACCGCCGACAAGGGCGGCCGGAGCTCCGCAGCAGCCGTCGCCGGGAAGCGTGAACTTCAGATCCCGTCCCAGCGCCTCCGCGTCCGAGAGCATCGAAAGGAAGCTGCCCGAGACGGTGATGCGCTCGACGGCGCGGACGATTTTGCCGTCCTCCACCAGATCGCCGCGTGCGAGCAGTGAAAACTCGCCCGAAACGGCGTTCACACCTGCATGCAGTCCCGAGATATCGCGGATGATGAGTCCGGAGCCCAGAAGCGCCGTGAGCTCCTCCATGCTCCTGCCGCCCGGATGGATGTAGAGCTGCGTCGGGGAGACGCCGACGGGCGAGGCCGCGGATGCGCGCGAAGCATTCGAGGTCGAGGCGACCCCCGCCTTCTTCGCGGTTTTCAGATTGTGCAGGAAGCTGCGGAGTACGCCGTTTTCGATAACGGCGGTGCAAACCGAGGGTGTACCCTCCGCGTCGAAGGGAGCGGGGTACTTCGGATAGAGCGGGTCGTCCGTGATGCAGATATTCCCGCCCGTGACGGCCTCCCCCTCGCGGCCTGCCAGCACGCTCATGCCGCGCTGAGCAGCTTCCGCGGAGAACATCGGGGAGAAGGCGGCGAGAAGATCCGCCAGAGCCTCGCCCGTCCACAGGATGCGGTAGGTTCCGGCGGGCACGGGGGACGCGCCGAACTGAGCCGCCGCGCGCGCAACGGCCTCGGCCGCACAGCCCTCGATGTCCGTGGATTCCGCATTGATGCGGAACGCGCCGTCGTCATGTGTCTCGGAGCCGTCTGCGAGGATGGGGGAGACGTAGCAGTAGGAGAGCGCGTCCTCATACTCCGCGCGAAGCCCCAGCGTATTCGCAAGGCGAAGCTTCGAGCGGCCGGTGGAGATCATGCTGTAGGAGAGCCTGCGTACACGGGGATCCGCCGCGAGCGCCGCCTGCTCCAGCCTGCGTCCGAGCTCGATCTTCTCTGCTTCGGAAAGCTCCATCATCGGATTTTCGGTTTCAGGCAGCGTGAGGTAGCTCTGCGGACCGTTCATCGGATGATCGTCCGAGCCTGAGAGGATGGAGGCGTTGTCCAGCGCCTGAAGGATGAGAGCCTCGGGATCGTCGAAGACCTCGGTATAGGCGTAGCCGTCGTGTCCGTCCTTCTGAACGCGCAGACCCAGTCCGCGTTTGCGGGCGACGGTATAGGTGTCCACCTCTCCCTGATCCACGCGCACGCGGAAGGAGTCGTCCTCCACGCAGTAGGTTTCCGCCTGCGCGCCCTTTTCGAGGGAGACGGCGAACAGCGCATCGCGGAACTCTTCATAGGTCATCATAATTACAGGGCACCTCCTTTGCCGCCGATGGTCAGCTCGGATACGCGGATGCGCGGCTGACCGACATTTGTGGGAATACTGCCCGAAATCGAGCCGCACATGCCCTGTCCCAGGGTGCGCTCGTGTCCGACGCGGTCGATGCGGCGGATGACATCCGTACCGCGTCCGATGAGCGTGGCGCCGCGCACGGGCGTGACGATCTGACCGTTTTTGATCCAGTAGCCCTCGCTGACGGCAAAGTTGAACTCGCCTGTGAGGGGATTGACGGAGCCGCCGCCCATGCTTTTCGCATACAGTCCTTCGGGGCAGGTGGAGATCATCTCCGCTTCGTCATCGCTGCCCGCCGCGATGAAGGTGTTCGTCATGCGCGAGGTCGGCGCGTAGGCGTAGCTCTGGCGGCGGGAGCTGCCCGTGACGGCGGCGTTCATGCGCCGTCCGCCGAGCCGGTCGACGAGGTAGCTCTTCAGAATGCCATTTTCGATGAGGATGTTGCGCTGCGTGGGCGTACCCTCGTCATCCATGCGCAGGCTGCCCCACGCGCCGGGAAGAGTGCCGTCATCGATGGCGGTGACGCGCGGATCGGCGACCTGCTGTCCCAGCTTTCCGCAGAACTCCGAATTGCCGCGCGAGACGGAGGTTGCCTCGAGCGAGTGTCCGCAGGCCTCGTGGAAGATGACGCCGCCGAAGCCGCCGTCGATGATGACGGGCAGGTTTGCGGCGGGGCACTCCGGCGCGTGCAGCATGGTCACGGCCTGAGCCGCGGCCTTCTTTGCGGTCTCCTCGGGATCGATCAGATCAAAGCCCTCGAAGCCCATGCCGTAGCCCGGACCCTCATGACCCGTCTGCGTGGACGTTCCGTCGGAGGCGACGGCCTGCACGACAAGACGCATGCGGCAGCGGCGGTCACGGGCAAAGACCCCCTCCGTATTCGCAACGAGGATGTCACCGTCGACATCGAGGATGCGCACCGCGGCCTGGACGATTTCGGGGGAGTATCCGCGCGCCGCGGAGTAGGCGGTCATCGCGATTTTCGTGCGCTCGCGTCCCTGCACAAGGTCGAAGGGGATGCGCGGATCCGTGCGGTAGTCACGCAGCGAGAAGGGGAGGAGCGCGGCGGGACTCTCCGAGTGCACGGCGGCAGCGGCGGCCTCGGCCGTCGCGATGAGGGATTCCAGCGAGGTATCAGCGGTATAGGCATAGGCGGATTTCAGACCCGCGAATACGCGCACACCCGCTCCGTGGCGGCGCGAGGACGCGGCGTCCTCAACCTCGCCGCGCGAAACGCTGACGCTGTTCGAGCGGACATCCTCCATATAGAGCTCGGCGAAGTCCGCGCCGGTTTTGCAGGCGGCAGAGAGAACCGCGCGGGCGGCTTCCTGAGTAATCAAGGCGAATCATCCTTTCTGTGGGTTCTTTTTAAGGCTTGCGGAGACGAGATATCCGGCTGCGGCTCCGGCAATCAGAAAGAGCGGATGCCACCATGCAACGCCGGAGGAGAGCACCCGGGCCAGCAGAAATACGGCGGAGCCGGAGGTGAATCCCGCCACGGCGTAATAGCTTGCCGCGCGGGCACGGGAGAAGACATAGTTCACGAGCCGCAAAACGGCTACGGCGGTCAGTGCGAATCCGAGCGCGCCCGGAATCAGAATACCCAGGTCAAGCCCCGCTATGGCATTCATGAAGGGCTCGTACCAGTGCAGGAGCATCAGCAAAAACGAGGTGCTGACGCCGGGGATGATCGTACCGAGTGCGGCGATGACCCCCGCCGCAAGGCTTTCCGCGAAGCTGAGTCCCTGCTCCGCCGCCGTCGTCACGCCGAAAAAGCGATCCGCAAGCCCCAGCACCGTGAAGAACACGATGCCGCCCAGCGAAGCCAGAAGATACCGCGGACGGAAGCCGCCGGCATTGCCCTCGCGGACGATGCCGGGCAGACCGCCCAGAACGAGTCCCATGAAGGCCAGAAGCACGGGCGTCTCGAAATGTGCCATGAGGTACGTCAGCGCGGACGCCATGCCGAGCGTCCCGATCACGCCGCCGATTCCGATGGGCAGAAGGAAGCGGAAGGATTTTTTGAATTCCTTGACAAGCCCGTAAACTGCGTGCGCAATGGGCTCGTAGAGTCCGAGGGACATCGCGACCACGCCGCCGGAGACGCCGGGGATAATCGCTCCGGCACATATGACGGCACCCGCCGCGACATGCCGGAGAAAGAGAGAAGCTGTATCCTTGCGCAAAATGATCGATTCCTTTGTTATTTTGGTATGTATGCCGTACGGGCGGCCGTGCGGGGGAAAACCCCCCGGGCAAAAACGAAAGGCAGGGAGAGGACAACGGCCGTACGGCATACGCGTCTCTCCCTGTCTTTCGATTCATGCCTTATATAAGCCCGTCAAAATAAACGCCGTACGGGCTCATCGAGAGGAAAAAGCCGCGTGATAAATCAAAAAGGGATTACTTTACCTCGATGAAGCGGCCGGTTTCCTGGGATTCGTAGATTTTCTCGATGACGTCCTGGATGTGCGCCGCGTCGGTCGCGGGCACCTCAACGGGCGCGCCGGTGAGGATGGAGTTCGAGAAGCTTTCGATCTCGCGTCCGTAGATGTTGCCGAGCTCGCCCTCGAGCTTGACGGCGCCGGTCTCGTTGCGGTCCTGGGTGGCATCGTAGCCCTTGTCCTCGCCGGTGAAGATGGCGTAGGCGTCGCCGCCGTCCATCTGGCCGATGGTGCCCTCGGTGATGACGGAGCCCTTCGTTCCGTAGAACTCGAGCTTCCACTTCACGGCCTCATCGGGAATGTTGAAGTTGGCGTCAACGGTGCCGAAAGCGCCGCAGGAGAGCTTGAAGAGCGCGGAGCAGGCGTCCTCAACGTCATACTTGAAGGTCATGGTCTCCGCAAGGCCGCCGACCTTCGTGATCTTGGAGCCCGTGATGTACTCGATCAGGTCAAGGCAGTGGATGCCCATGTCGGTCATCGCGCCGCCGCCGGCGGTCGCCTTGGACTGCCTCCAGTTGCCCGGCATATCCGGGTACCAGCAGGAGAACAGCGCGTGGCAGGAGACGACCTGTCCGAGCTTGCCCTCGGCAATCGCGGCCTTGATCTGCTGATGATAGGTGTTGAAGCGCATCATGAGGCCGGTCGCCATCAGAAGCCCCTTCTCGGCGGCTTCGCGGCACAGGGCGGCGGATTCCGCAGAGGTGGCGGCAACGGGCTTCTCGACCAGAATGTGCTTGCCCGCAGCGATGGCGGCGCGCACCTGGGAGGCATGGAAGCCGACGGGGGAGGCGATGTAGACGGCCTCGACCTCGGGATCCGCCAGAAGGGACTCGGCGTCCGTATACCAGCGCTTGGCGTGGTACTTTTCGCAAAGCTTCGGCGCAAGTCCGGGAACGACCTCCATCACGGCGACAAGCTCGGCATTGTCGGCGACCATCATGCCCGGCAGTGTGCGGCGGTCGGCGATGCCGCCGGCGCCCAGAACGCCCCATTTGACCTTCTTCATAGACTCATTACCTCCAAAATTCATGATTTTCGGTATCAATATCGCTTACTTCCGTAAGCGGAATCGGAGAGCGGGGATTATTCGAGGATGCAGTTTGAGGACTCGACGTCGAAGAGACGGTCGAGCGCGTAATCCAGAAGACCGCCCAGCGTGGCCTCCGCGTCCAGATCGACGTAGCGGAAGGCGGTGCGTCCGGACAGCTGGGGGTAGACATGGGTATGGGCATAACGTTCAGCGGTCTGGGAGATCACGGGACTGCGCAGAAGCTCGCCGCCGTTGATGTAGATGACATCCGGCGCGTAGAGCTGGATGAGCGTGACCAGCGCACACCCGAGAAAGCGTCCGCCGGTGACGAGCGCCCTGTGCGCGGCATCCTGCCCGGAGGAATCCGCCGCCAGAACGTCCGCATAGTCCGGCAGGCCGCACTCCCGCGCGATGTGCTCGGGGGAGCAGTAGAGCTCCAGACAGCCGCAGTTGCCGCAGAAGCAGCGGGGACCGTGGATGTCGACGGTGATATGTCCGAGCTCGCCCAGAAATGTCGGATCCAGCGAGGCATCCGCGAAGTGAACGGCTCCGATGCCCTGCTCCGTGTCGAGAAAGAGCGCGTTGCGCGGACTGTCGGAGCGGATGGCGGCGCGGATGCGGATGGCCCGGGCGATGGAGGCGTTCTGCAGGAAGACCGGAGCCCGGAAGGCCTCCTCCAGCGCTGCGCGCAGGTTGAGACCGCTCCACTGGAGTGCGACGCTTGTCACGGAGGAGCCCCGGTCGAGCACGACGCCGGGGACGCTTGCGGCAACGGCCAGGATATGTCCGTCGGCGCGGGAGGTCAGGGATTCCAGAAGCTGCACGATGGCCTTCGCACAGGCCTCCCCGCGGGGAGGCGTATCCGGATACAGCACGCTTTCGACCTCACGTCCGCACAGCGTCATGAGCGACGCGCGCATCCAGGAGGCCTCGACGACGACGCAGGCGATGAGGAAGCGGCTGTCCGAAAGCTGCAGGATGGCGGCGCGCCGTCCGGGACGGTGCACGGCATCCGGCTCGACCTCCTGAATATAGCCCTCCTCCAGAAGGTAGTTGCACAGGTTGGAGATACTGGACAGCGAAAGTCCCGTGGACTCCGCCAGCGCGGGACGCGTAGCGGTTCCCTCACGCCGGATGTATTCAACGATATGGGCGCGGTTGATGCGCTGCATCAGCTGCACATTTCCGACCTTGCCGGAGACCTTCATGAATCTTTCGTGCCCCTTTCAGCCCCGGAGAATGAATTCCGGATGCATGTATTATAGCATGCGCCGCGGCTCCTTGTCAATCGGGGAGTAAAGAATTCCTGCATCGAATGAATAAATTCCCTGTTCCAATGCTTCAATCACAGCGAAAAGAGGCATGACGGCATAAAAAAAGACTGCGGCCCGTCATTCCCCCCGTGCGGCATACACCCATGCCGGAGAGAGAGGGGGGAAAGAAATGAGCCGCAGTGCGGTGTTTGCCCTGTTCAGCCGTGGTAGAGCGTAAGCTCGATGGGCGAGCCGTCCCCGGGCTGGAAGGAGAAGCGCGAGCCATCGCGCGAGGCACCGAGCATGAGGAATTCGCCCGAGGGATCCACGAGCACGGTGAACGCGTCGCTGCACCAGCTGTAGCCGTCCGGGCTCACGATATCCAGATAGAGCGCCTCATCGGCGACAAACCAGGAGCCGCTCATGAAGAGCCAGGGCTCGCGGTCGTCCCCCGTCTCGCAGTAGAGTTCAGCCGTGCCGCCCTCCGAGCCGGAGCCCTCGAGGTTCAGCTGATAGACGGCGGGCGTGCCGTCGTCCAGCGAGGTATGGTACACCCAGCAGCCCACGATGCCCTCTGCCGTCGGGGGCAGCCAGCCGTTTTCGTAATAGTAGAGCGCGGAATCGAAGGAATGCGTGCCGTAATAGGTGAAATCCGCGATATTCGTGTGTCCGTCCGCATCGAAGGCCAGCTCGACCTGCCAGTATTCGTCCAGACAGGGATACCAGTCGAACTTGTACCCCGAGCCGACGATGGTGACCTGAGCGTCTGAGACGCCCGGGATATCCGAGGCATTGCAGAAGAGGAGCACGGGGTGCCCGACCTCCGAGCGGTAGAGCACATCCGCAAAGACGCCGTCCGGCTCCACGAGATCGATCGCCATGGAGACGGAATCGTCCGCCGGAATCAGGCAGTACATCTGACCGGAGGTGCCGATGAGCTGCTCCAGCGGGATATCCAGCAGGAAGGGATAGGACTCGACGCTCTCCGGCGCCGTACTCCGCAGAAGCTCATCGAGATCCTCCTCGCCGAAGGGCTCCGATGCATCGTAGCCCGCGTACCCCAGATAGAGTACGCCCAGCCCCTTGGAGGCCTGTGCAAGCTCTCCCCGCAGCGCATCCAGAGAGGCATCGTATGCCGAAGCCGCCGCTGTGGTCGCCGCTGTGGTGGTTTCCGTTGTGGTGATCGCCGCTGTTGTGGTCGCCGTTGTGGCTGCCGCTGTTGTGGTCGCCGTTGTGGTGACAGCCGCAGTTGCCGCTATGGCGGCTGCCGCCGTTGTGGTCGCGGCTGTGGTGGCTACAGTCGTTGCCGCTGCTGATGACGCCGCCGTGCTTCCACCCCCGATAACGGAGGAGATTCCGCCGCGGACGCCTGAGATGATGCCTCCCGCAGCGGAGCGCACGGCGCTGCAGGAGGTGAGGAGGGCGAGAATCAGGAGAGCCGCAGTCAGTGAAAATAACCGGTTCTTCATGGGGTACAGTCCTCCTTTTGCGGTTTGATTTGAGAGTGTGTGCGTGCGTCAGAATTTCCCGGAGTGTCCGGATCCGGAGCTGCCGGAGTGTCCCGAATGTCCCGAGCGTCCCGCGCCGGAATGTCCGGAGCTGTCGGAGCTGATCTTGCGCCGGGTGGTCGTCGTATGCGTGTACCGGTCCCCGGACTCCGTAAGCGTCAGCGCCTCGGAGACATAGGCCGAGGCCTCCGTGCTCCTGTGAACGGACTTCATCTGACCCTTCAGGACGAGGCAGACGATGAGCGCGATGAGGCAGGAGACGATGACCGCGCCGATGATGCTGCCGATGGGGCTTTTCCGCACGGGCTGACCGGCATCGGCCAGCTCCAGGTACCGCCCGCATTCGTCCAGATAATCGGAGAAGCCGGTGCACCAGTCATCCCCGGCAAAGTTATCGAGGAAGACGCCGGCGAGCTCATCAAGGCCGTAATCGTTAAACGCGTATTCGCCCCGTTCGCCGTGCGAATACAGCGCATAGTCCCGGCCGTACATGCTCAAAAGGAGCAGAACGCCGTCGCGCCCGTCGCCCGAGCCCAGGTCGAAGTCCGAGTAGTAGAACGAAGCCGCGTCAAAGGCATCGCCATACCCCGTTTCGGTGAAGTCCTCTACCGTGAGGATGCAGACCGAGACGCCGGACTGTTCGCTGATGCTCCGTGCCCGGGACTCTAAGGAGGAAAGCTCAGTATCGGAGAGAAGACCCGCCAGATCCAGAACATAGGTCTCCTCAAGCGTGATGACCTCGGCGGAGGCGGGCATGGCAAGCGAGAAGGAGAGCGCCAGAATGAGAATCAGCGCGAAAACGCGCGCGAGCTTTGTGTTTTTCATGCTTCGTTCCCCCTTATCTCGACATCAGCCAGACAATGAGGCCGGATACGGCGGAAAGAGGCGCGGCGATGGCGGCGAAAATGCCCCAGAAGCGCCCCATGCTCGTGGGCAGATCGCCCGCAATCCGTCCGGTCTGACCGTTCATGACGAACAGGAAGTCCTTCCCGTTCCACTTGGTATCGAGCACCCATACGGGCAGAAGCGCATAGTGCGCCTTCCCGCGGCGCAGGGAGATGGACTCGGATTCCCTGACGCAGGTATCATAGCCCGTGACGGACTGACGCAGGGCGTCAGCCAGCGTGCTGCGGCAGCGCTCGTCGGCGCGCTCGGCGCAGGAGTCGACGGTCTTGTCGAACTTGTCGGCGAGGAAGCCGGGAAGCACCGCCGTCGTAAAGGGCTGGAGCCCGGAGTAGTCGAAGGGCTCGATGGAATCCATATGGTCGGAGGAGAGCTTCTCCGTCGCGCCGACGGGCACCTTCTCAAACGGCAGGGAGCCGGAGCGCAGGACGTCGAAGTGCTGCGTCTGGGTCACCTCATAGTCGCCCGAGCGGCGGCGGGTGGAGCGGGTGGCATGGAACTGAGCCGATCCCTCGGCGGTTCCGTCGAACATCCAGAAGGGAACATAGATGCCGCGGATGTTCTCGATGTGATTCTGCGCGCTGAAGGCGCGGGGCAGGAGGGGCTTGCCCTTATAGTGATTCTTCAGCGCGGCGATGGCCTGGTCGCGGTCGAATTTGAAGGGAATGACGTAGTCGGGACGAAGCGCTCCGTCGAACTGTCCGGGCACGACGGTGGGATTCCCGCAATAGGGGCAGGAGGTCGCAGCCGTCGAATCGTCGCAGATGAGCTCCGCTCCGCAGGAGGGGCAGGAGTAGGCGCGCATGCCGGAGGCGTCCTCGCCCCAGTCTGAGGAGAGAGCGGAGTCGTCCCACGCGCCCTCATCCTTCTCACGCGCCGCCTTCATGGCCTCGGCGGCCTTCTGCTCCTTTGCGCTGTACTCGGCCTCGATTTCCTTGGGATCAAAGGAGGATCCGCAGTATTCGCACTCAAGCTTCCCGGATCCGGCAGAAAAATGCAGAGGTCCGGTACACGCTGGGCACTGATAATTCGTAACTTGTGCCGGCATGAGAGTAACTCCTTACTTGTGATGTTTTTTTAAAATACGGAAAAAGGGGGAGAAAAACCGGGCTCTCCCCCTCATTGTATCAGCGTGATTATACGATGTCGCCCGTGTCAAAGGGATCGCCGCACTCGGGGCAGAACTTCGGCGGGTTCTTCGGATCCTTGGGCTCCCAGCCGCACTTGTCGCACTTGTACTGCGGAACGCCCGCGGGCTTCTTCGCGCCGCACTCCGAGCAGAACTTGCCCTTGTTCACATGGCCGCAGGAGCAGGTCCAGCCCTCGGGCTCTGCGGGACGCGGAGCGCCGCAGTCGGCGCAGAACTTGCCCGTGTTCTCCTTGCCGCAGGAGCACGTCCAGGTCTTCGCGGCGGGCTTGGGCTCGGGCTTCTTTGCGCCGCAGTCGGCGCAGAACTTGCCGGTGTTGCCGGTTCTGCCGCAGGAGCAGGTCCATCCCGCAGCGGCCGCAGGAGCCTGAGCCTGAGCGGCCTGCGCCTGCTGCTGCTGCTGCTGAGCGCCCATCTGGAAGAGGCTCTGCGCGTTCATGCCGCCGGCCTGGCTTGCCATATTCATGCCCATGAAGGCCATGGCGGAGCCCGCGCCCTGATTCGACGCAGCCATCTTCATGGCGTCTCCCTGGGAGCCGACGAGATGCGCCGCCGCGCGGGTGGGATCCATGAAGGCCGCGTTGCGCTGCAGATCCTTGATCATCTGCTCGTCTTCCTCGTTGGCCTTGACGGAGGATACGCCGAAGGCGACGATCTCCAGACCGCGCACGTCGCGCCACTTGCCGGAAAGCTCCGCGTTGAGCGCCTCGGCGATCTCAGTCGTGTGGCCGGGCAGAGCGGAATAGCGGATGCCCATCTCGCTGATGCGGGCGAAGGCGGGCTGGAGGGCGGTCAGAAGCTCGCTCTTCAGCTGGCTGTCGATCGTCTGACGGGTGTAATTCGCGCCGACGTTGCCGCAGACATTGGTATAGAAGAGAAGGGGATTGGTGATGTGATAGCTGTATTCGCCGAAGCAGCGGATGGAGATGTCGATGTCGATGCCCGCACGCTGATCGACCACGCGGAACGGAACGGGCGACGGCGTGCCGTACTTGTTTCCGATGATCTCCTTGGTGTTGAAGTAGTAGACGCGCTGATCCTTGGGCGCCTCGCCGCCGAAGGTAAAGCGCTTGCCGATGTTCTTGAAGGTATCCAGGATGCTCTTGCCCAGAGATCCCGAGAAGATCGAGGGCTCGGTGGAGGTGTCGTACTTGTACTCGCCGGGCTCGGCGCAGACATCGACAACCTTGCCCTGCTCGACGATGAGCATGCACTGACCGTCCGCAACGGCGATCATGGAGCCGTTGGAGATGATGTTTTCGTCGCCCTTGGTATTGGAGGAGCGCCCCGTGACCTTCTTCTGGCCCTTTACAGCCAGCACGTCGGTGGGGATGGCTTCGCAATAGAAGTATTCCTTCCACTGGTCGGCAAGAACGCCGCCCACGGCTCCGGAGATGGCTTTAATCAGTCCCATTTGTGTTCTCCTTTACGTCAAAAAATGATTGGATGTATGAAAATTCCGCTTTTTGCACGGCCTCTGCGAGGGGATGTCCCCTTCCTTATGCCCACGGATCCTCGGCCGCAGGCGGGCGGATGCCCACAAGGATGCTGGAGTACTCCCACAGGTACCAGAGCCCGCCCTTCGAGCGCAGCTTCATGGGACGGGGGGAATCCGCACCGGCGGTTCTGAGAAAGACGCGCAGATACCCGGGCTCGATGTCCTGGGGCCTTGAGTCGGGGAGCACCTCGAGGGTGTGGGGCGTGCGGGGCGTATAGCCGTTTGCGGGGGTCGCACCGTCGAAGTAGGCCTGCGGAAGGTAGGCCTTGCCGCGCAGCCGGTCGCGCAGGAACTGCCTGTCATAGGGAAGCATGGGACGCGGACCGCGCAGAAGATTCATGGCCTCCGTGCCTTCGTCGGGAGACTCCGAGAAGAGCTTCAGCGCGCACAGAAATGCCGCGCAGACCGCCTCCGGCCTCGAGTGGTCGAGCATGCGCTCGAACTCCGAAAGCGACCCGGGAAAAGAGGGAAGAGTATACTGCATCATGAAAAAAACAAGCCTCCTTCTTTTGTCCGTCCGCGGGATTTCCCCCTTTTTCCATAAGGCGGCGGATCCGCGCCCTGCGGGAGGAGGGAAAAATCCCGAAATTATCACAAAAACAAAGCGGAAAGCACCCGTTTGTCATGGGCAGTATACCATATATCGGGCACATTTGCAAGTCTTTTCCCCGGGATATCCCGCCCGAAAACGAACAAAAATCAAAAACCGCGGCTCCGGGGGGGCCGGCCGCTTTTGCTGCGGCCGGTTCGCAGGAAAAAGGATACCGTGAATATGCTCAAATTATGAAGGCAGGAATGGCATGGACGACAGCAAAACGACCGAAGCAATTTACCATGCGTTCCATGTACGTTCATATTCCTATGATTTCACCCGTGTATACTGACAGCAGCCGCAAAGGAAAAGAGAAGAGGAACGCTCCGGTTTTTTTGATTATGCATGCGGCGGAAGAGAGGATATTACGACATGCCCAAGAAAGCACTGATTATCGAAGACGACGCCAATATCCGCGAGCTTTTGCGTCTGTATCTGGAAAAGGACGGCTTTGAGGTGTCCGGAGTGTCGGATGGCTCCAACGGTCTGCGCGAGTTCAAGCGCATCCAGCCCGATCTCGTCATGCTCGACATCATGCTGCCCGTCATGGACGGCTGGCAGGTCTGCCGTGAGATCCGCCGCGAATCCGCAACCCCCATCATCATGATCACCGCAAAGGGCGAGACCGCGGACAGAATCTCGGGTCTTGAGATGGGCGCGGACGACTACATCGTAAAGCCTCTGGAGATGAAGGAGGTCATCGCGCGCGTTCATGCCGTCATGCGCCGCTACGCGCCGGAGTCCATCGTCTCCAAGCGTCTGGTTTTCGACGGACTGGTCATCGACATGGAGGCCTATGAGCTGACGGTCAAGGGACGCAAGGTCGACACGCCGCCCAAGGAGATCGAGCTGCTGTACTTCCTGGCCTCGAATCCCAACCGCGTATTCACCCGCTCGCAGCTGCTGGACGAGGTCTGGGGCTTTGATTACTTCGGCGATACCCGCACCATCGACGTGCATGTCAAGCGCCTGCGCGAAAAGCTCGAGGGCGTGAGCGACGAATGGTCGCTGGCGACCGTGTGGGGCGTCGGTTATAAGTTCGAGCTGCGCCGCACGATATGAAAAGCCTCTTCTGGAAGTACCTCTCCGTCACCGTAGCGCTCCTCCTGACGAGCTTTCTTTTGTCCGGGACGTTTTTCGTCTGGCACTCGTACAGCGCAAGCGTCGACAGCACCCGCGAGCAGCTGGAGCTGAAGACGAAGAATCTGGCCAGCATCACGCAGCTGCTGCTGACGAATGATTCCTCCGTCGTGCGGCAGATGTACTACGATGCCGTGAACCAGATCTTCGATTCCGGCTCCAATGTCATCATCTGCAGCACCGGCGGCCGCCTCCTCTTCTACGTCGACTCCGACGGTCTGCGGGAGGGCGCACTGGAATTCATCGATGCGGACATCATGGATGAGATCAAGGCGGATGGAAGCTATTATCAGATCGGAGACCTGGGAGGCGCGCTGTCCGGACGGTACTATACCTCCGGCGCGCTGATCAGCTACGCGAACGGCTCGGAGTTTGTGCTGTTCGTGTCGATTCCGACGTCGGGCACCTTCGATGAAATCGAGGACATGCAGCGCACGTTCTTCGTCTACGCGGCGTTCATCCTCTTTGTCGCGATCATCGTCTCGTATTTCGTGGCGCAGAGCATATCCGTGCCGCTGAAGAAGATGATCAACGTCACGCGCTCGTATGCGAAGGGGGACTTTTCCCCGAAGGTGCAGGAAAACCGCGATGACGAAATCGGAGAGCTCGCCCACGCCATCAACCAGATGAGCGCCTCCTTAGGCAAGCTCGAGGAGCTGCGCTCCTCCTTCATTGCCAATGTGTCCCATGAGCTGAAAACGCCCATGACGACGATCACGGGCTTTGTCGACGGCATTCTCGACGGCACCATCCCGCCCGAGCGTCAGGAGGAATATCTGCGCCGCATCAGCGCGGACACCCGAAGGCTTTCGCGCCTCGTCATCCGCATGCTGCAGGCCTCCCGAATCGAATCCGGACAGACGCAGATTCATCCGTCGCGCTTTGACCTGTGCGAGACGATCCGGCAGACGATCTTAAGCTTCGAGCAGGTTCTCACGAACAAGAAAATCGACGTGCAGATCGAATTCGAGCAGGAGGACATGTACGTCATGGCCGACCCCGACAGCACGATTCAGGTCGTGTCCAACCTCATCGACAATGCGTGCAAGTTCACGCCCGAGGGCGGGACGCTCGCCATCAACGTCGAGAAATCCGGCTCCAAGCTCGTCACGACGATCGCCAACACCGGCACGATTCCAGAGGAAAAGCTGCCCTATCTCTTCGACCGCTTCTATAAGGCGGACTCCTCCCGCGGAATGGACGCCAACGGAGCGGGTCTGGGGCTCTTCATCGTCAAGTCCATTCTGAAGATGCACGGAGAGAGCATCGAGGCGCGCAGCGAAAACGGCCTGGCGAAGTTCATCTTCACGCTGCCGGCCGTGGAGTGAGCGGCGTTTTCAAAAAGTTCATCTTTGCGACATGCGCAGTTTACGGTTGTCGGTTAGACTGAAAGTCCGATATTGTACAAAAAATGATCAGCTGCCCGCGAGCGGATCGCCCCTTCCCCGAAAAAAACAGCCGGGAGGGGGGAGCGCCGGAGATAATGGAGTAAAGTATGGATCAGTGGAATGAGCATCGGCCGTCCTCCGATACGCAGGAGTCCCGGGAATCCCGCGAAAATACCCCGGGCATGGAGTCCCGCGGCTATGGGGACACGGGATTTCGCAGTGAGCCGCAGTACGGAGAAGCCTACGAATATCAGTTTTCCAATGTCCGCACGCCGTATGACGAGCCGCGCCGCAGGCGCAGACGGCATCCGGGGCTTGTATCCTTTGTCGTCGTGCTCTGCTTCTTCGTGCTTGTGTTCGCCGGAGGCTTTACGCTTCTGCAGCTCATCCGCTCGGACGTAGGCACGGCGCTGGGACTGGACTCGGGCGGCGAGACGACGACAACCGGCGAAAATCCCATCAAGCCCCCGCTGCAGTCCACCGCGATTTCGACAACAACGGCATTCCGCGCGATTGAAAACGCCCCCTCCATCGAGATTCGGAGCGCGCCCGCCCGCACAACGGCGGCTCCGGTCTACGATGAAAACGGCATGCGCGTGCTGACGGTGGGCGAAATCTATAAGAAGGTCGCACCCTCCGTTGTCGGCGTCATCTCCACGACGGACACCGAGACCCAAAGCTACAGCCTGGGCTCCGGCATCATCATGTCCGAGGACGGCTTCATCCTCACAAACGCCCACGTTGTCGAGGACGGCATCACCTTCGAGGTCATTCTGGACGACAAGACGGAGTACTCAGCGCAGCTCATCGGCGCCGACAGGAAGTCCGACATCGCCATCCTCAAGGTGGACGCCGAGGGGCTTCCCGCGGCGGAGTTCGGCGACTCCGATGCTCTGGAGGTGGGGGATCTCGCAGTTGCGATCGGCAACCCCAGCTCGCTCGATCTCGCGGGGACGACGACCTCCGGCATCATCAGCGCCGTCGACCGCGAAATCGTCGTCGACTCCGAGGGCAACAAGCTGCGGCTCATCCAGACCGATGCTGCGATCAATCCCGGAAACTCCGGAGGTCCTCTGCTGAACTGCTACGGTCAGGTCATCGGCATCAATACCGTCAAGCTCAACTCCGAGACCTACGAGGGACTCTGCTTTGCCATCCCGACCAATGTCTTCAAGCCCATTGTCGACGAGCTTCTGCAGTACGGACAGGTCGCGGGCTATCCCTCCATCGGCATCACGGGCATGGCGGTCGACCGCTATAAGTCCCAGGCCTACCGCATTCCCATGGGTGTCTACGTCTCCACCGTCTATAAGGACAGCGACGCCTATGAGAAGGGCATCCAGCCCGGCGACATCATCACGGCGGTCAACGGCGAGCAGGTCACGTCCATCTCGGACATCAACATCATCAAGAACACCTTCTCCGTCGGCGACACGCTGACGCTCACCATCTACCGCGACGGCGAGACCATGGACGTGGACGTCGTGCTGGTGGACGAGATCACGCTCAAGTGATGACGCAGCGGGAAGCGTATATGCGCGAGGCGCTGGAGCTTGCGCGGTCGTGTCTGTCCACGGGAGACGTGCCGGTCGGCTGCGTCATCGAATGCGGGGGACGGATCATCGCGCGTGGGCGCAACCGCCGCGAGGCGGCCTTTGACGCCACGGCGCATGCCGAGGTCGAGGCTCTGCGCGAGGCATCCGCCGCGCTGGGACGCTGGAGACTCTCCGACTGCACGATGTACGTGACGCTGGAGCCGTGTCCGATGTGCGCGGGCGCGATTCTCAATGCGCGGATCGGAACGCTGGTCTACGGCGCGCGCGACGATAAGGCCGGAGCCTGCGGCGGCGTCTTCGATCTCTTCTCGGAGCGGGTGCTCTACCGTCCGAGGGTCTACGCGGGCGTGCTCCGTGAGCCCTGTGCCGAAATCCTGGGCGAGTTCTTCCGCACCATGCGCGTGTCGGACTGACTGCAAAATTAAAAAACCCGGCTCCCCTTCAAAATTTGAGCGGTCAGGGGAGCCGGGTTTTTTATCGTTCCTCGTGGGTGAAAACCCCCCGAGGGGGGGTGCCGGGGGAAAAATGCCTTACTTGCAGCAGCAGCAGAGCTTGCCCTTTTCGCGGGCAACGGACAGAGCCTCCTCATC